>JAHOYZ010000009.1 GCA_019038695.1 Candidatus Zixiibacteriota bacterium | reverse complement strand
CAGACTGTAAATCTGTCGGCGAAGCCTTCGGAGGTTCAAATCCTCCCCCCACCACTTTTTTTACCGCCTGATCAGGCGGCTTTTTATTTCCGTGAGATATCCCCCTGATAGTCCACCCTTTGATCTCGTTCACAGAATTGCAATGACAGTATAGTGGGATTCCGGGCATAGAAAAGAGCCACCGAGCAGAATCGAACTGCTGACCTACTGATTACGAATCAGTTGCTCTACCATCTGAGCTACGGTGGCTTCCGACTGTCAAAAGATGGATTAAACCATCTGTTTCATTGATCGGCAAATATAGTGACCGGCTTCAAATATACAAGAAGTTTTGTCAGCTGTTTTCTTGTCTGCCGCGCCAGTTATCTCTTCAAAGTGTTATCGTGGTATTCCGACCGGCATTATCAGCAAGGCAGCTTCCTCCTTACCGTCGATCCCCAGGAGTTGGTTAAGGGCATCGTCGTTAAAGGCTCCGATGCAGACCGTCCCCAGACTCAGCGAAGCAGCTTGCAAACAGATGTTTTCGGCGATTGCGCCCACCTCAATGTAGGCGTAGCGAAATCCGCGATCACCGTACTTCCGGGTTGAACGATCAAAACGTGCCGTCAGGACGACGGTCACAGGCGAAGAACCAACAGCATTCTGGTTGTGCGAAGCCTGATGCAATTGGCGACCATGGTCTTCCTCCTCGACAAGTTCCAAAGTGGAATCCGAGACTTGGTAGTGATAGAGACCTGCTTTCAAAGAATCGACGTTCTGCGCTACGACATATATCTCGCAAGGGTACAGGGCACCTCCGGATGGAGCCGCACGCAGGGACAGACCTTTACCGTGATATGTTATTCCAGCAGCAGCCAGGAGAAGCCCCGAAAGTTCCTCCAGCGAGACCGGCGTATCGGCGAATCGACGTGTGGAACGTCGCTGGGTGATGGCTTCCTCAACGGACCCCGATCCCGGTTTTGGAGGAGGTAGAGACACGGTCACCGCACCGTCATACACTTTGTAGAGGGGTAGATTGCGACCACGATACGATCCGTCTCCTTTGAAGCCCCGGTCTCCGAAACTTGTCTCATGATGAAACCTTTGCCCGATTGACATCTGGTCCTCCGATTGATCTGCCTGAGCGTTCCCAATTGACAGCAGAACTGTCATCAGGCCGACGGCACACACGATTTTAGTAAACATGATCGTCCACTCCTGTTCGATAGTTTGAGTAGCTCGGGTCGGGCCACAAAGAAGCGGCCACTCTCTCTAATGAAAGAGTGGCCGCTGTAATTGTCAACCGTCAGGTAGACACCATGTGTTCTGCTAACATGGCACCGGCGGCGGACCTCCGGTAAAGAGGTAAGCCACAAGGTAGGTCAGATCGGCGATATTGAGCTCGCCATCGCCGTTTACGTCAGCTTCCGCCAAGCACGGAGGAGGTGGACCACCAGTGAACAGGTATGCCACAAGGTAGGTCAGATCAGCGATATTAATTTCCGCAGGAGGGACGTGATCCACATTTCCGCGAAGGACGCAGCAGGAGCCGGTGATAGCGAACGCGAGGTCTAACTCAAGAGAGTTGATCGGATCAATAAGCGGACTCCAGATTGAACCTCCCGGTACGGGCCACACAGGGTTATCGATAAAGGTACCCATGTCATTCCAGTGGTCAAGGGAGGTCTTCCAACCCCATGCCTTGGTGTTAGGATCTTCAAGAATTGCCCATATTACGAGCCAGTATATCCGACCGGAATCCTGTGGGAACCAGTCGTCCTCGGGAATGTAAATATCGTACTGGTAGTACTCCTGGTGATCACCCGGGTAGTAAACATGCGGAATCGGGCTGAACCAGCCTTCGTTGCCACCATAAATCTTGGTGATAACAAAGTCAGAATCCGAGTAGACCCACAGTGGATCCAAGGGCATACTGTGCGTAGCACCAGCCGGTTGATCACTGTAGATTGCAAGATTGAACTTAGTGATCTCGCCAGTTGCTCCATGTCTCCAGGATCCCCAGAAGTGGATATCCTTAATGTAGCCAGATTCGGTGCACATGAAGTCGTCAGCGATCGGATGCCAGGAGGCATCAACATCCCAGCCATTTTCGTCAGGCAACTGCGGGAAGTGCATCTTGATGTCATCACCCGGATCTGGATTCCACGGATCTTCGCAGGCATCATCAACACCGTTGCTGTCGTGATCGCCGGCACACATAGTGTAGTCACCCATGTACGCACCGCCAGTGGCGAGACAGTCGTCTGATGTCAACTCCTGACAAGTGCCGTCAGGCAGACAGCAGGCGCCGATATATGGGTCGGGGTAGCAGGCATCGTCGATGCCATCGCCATCTCCATCACCCAAGCAGACTGAGCCCACTCCTTCAGTCCAACCACCCAGATCATCGCAGCACAGCGGATCGAGGTCCTGACACGAACCGCTGAGGAAGCAGCAAGCCTGAGTTGCGGTACAGGCAGTGCCCGCACCTTGAGCCACGCCACCCTGATCATCACAGCAGAGCGGATCGAGCATCGCGCAGGAACCGTCAGACAAACAGCAGGCTTCGAGAGCCGTACAGGTTGTGCCCGGACCTTGAGCCACGCCACCCTGATCATCACAGCAGAGCGGATCGAGGTTTTGGCAGGAACCATCGGTGAAGCAACAGGCCTCGAGAGCCGTACAGACTGAGCCCGGACCCTGTGGTACACCGCCGAGTTCATTGACGCAACACAGAGCATCGGCCATCATACAGTTGCCATCCTGCATACAACAGGCTTCCAGACCCAGACAGACTGTGCCATTGCCTTCGTAAATTCCGAAGAGGTTGTTGACGCAATCATCCTCGGTTGTCTCGACACAAAGGTAACCGGTAGCATCATCATAGCAGCACGCGCCGGTTGGCTCCGCATCCTCGCCATTGGTGACAACCAGCGACAGATCGAGCGAACCGATGCAGTCGTGGAAGACCACCCCGCTCATCTCTGGAATAACGAAGTTGTATCCCCAGACATCGATTGAAATCCACTCTGGGTTATACTCTTTTATTTCCCAAACTTCCATGAAGTGGCCGCCAGTAATCTGATCGACAGGTCCGTCATACAGGGTATCACGACCGATATACAGCAACTCATCTTCCCATGGCATTCCCGGCAGTGGCGGCATGCTGTCGTCCGCGGGCTGATCGAGCGACCATTGATCGGTCGAGTAATTTACCACAAAGGTGAGCCAGCTGTCGGCTAAATCATCGTACTTTTCGATGGCAAATTCAATGCGGGCTTCTTTCTTGCGGTCATACGTGAAGGGATGATCGTAGAACCAGATGTTCCAGAACTGCCAATCGGGCTGTTCGTAGAGCCACCATCCATTCACAGCATCTGGGCCGTCGTAGTAACCGGCACCTCCGGTCATTTGAGGGATCATAGCGCCGGAAGGATCAAAAGCTATCCAGAAACTGTCCACCTGCGGATCCATAGGTTCCCAGATATCAATCCAACTGAGATCACCCCATGTAGCCCAGACAGCATCGTCGTTCCAGTGATCCTGGGTTGATTTCCAGCCCCAGGTCGTATTCTGTGGATCAGCAACAATTGCTGAGATATTTACCCAGTAGATCGTGCCTGAATCCTGCCAGAACCAATTTTGTTCTGGTAGACAGATGTTGTACTGCCAATAGGCGATGTGGTCATTAGGGAACACTTCGCCGGTGGCGGGATCGTACCAGCCTTCCTCGGTGGGTGGATCGATAGGTGTGAAGTCAAAATCTTCGACGTAGAGCTCCCAGAGAGTCGTACCCGGTCGAGAATATGTCTCTACCATATTATCATCACAGCAGACGGGAACCGGATAAACCGGCGGATAAACACCAGAATAGATCATGTCCGTCAGAATAGTAACGTCAGCATTGTCCACGACACAATCGCCATTAAGATCGGCAATCCATAGTGGGTTTGGAGCTGGTCCACCGCCCTGGAGGTAATTGATCAGATAAGTTAAATCTGCAGCATCAACCTGTGAATTGCCATCACAATCCCCAGTTGCCCAGTTGGTGTCGCAGACCATATGAGCGGGGATATCTTCGTGGATACTGAGTACGAAAGTCGTTACCTGACCTTCATCCCCGTGTTTCCATGCTCCCCAGAAATGGAAGTCCTTGATCCAGCCAGTATCCATGCACATGAAATCCTCGGCCAGGATCATAGGCTGGGTGGCATTCACTGCCCAACCGGTTTCATCCGGCATCTGCGGGAAGTGGTGCTTGTAGGGATCGCCGGGCTTCCAGTCGCACACCTGTGTACAATTCGGCGAGTTGGTTTCGCCGTTGATGAAGAATATCGGGTAGCCTGCTACTGGCGGATCCCAGAAATTATACCATTCGTACAACAGGCCATCGTTGTACAACATCCAGTTGTCGCACGTATCGGGAGCCGTGTTGTCGTCATACAGTACAGACGGAGTGGATCCGACCACACCGCTGGTGTACTCCAGACCGATATAGAACGGACCGTTTACACAACACCCGCCGGGAGGGAAATCAAACGTCCCAACGGTTGGGTACCCAAAAGTTGTTTGATCGGCAGTAACCGAGTAACGGCAAAGCTCAGTGCCTGGTCCCGAACAGGAATCGGGAGGTTGGGCCAAATCATACACAACGATATCCACTTGTGCCGGCCAGACGTCATCACCGTCATCGTACAGCACAAAACTGAAGTCGGTGATCTCAAACGGGTACGGAGGTAGGTCCGGGCATGTCCCGGGGTTAAAGTAGGTGTAGGTCCCAATCCCCGCTTCGTAACCGCTGCCCCAGTAGCTTGCGGCCGTGCTGTTGGTTTTCGTTAGAGTGCATGGCCCCTTGTATGAAGGCGCTTGAACAGCACCAGAGCCATCAATCTGGGTCACCTTAAATCGGTCCCCGGACGCGGCCATTAACATTACAGCGAGCACCGTAAGCATTCCGATACTTGCAATGATCAGTTTTCGAAGCATAGCTCCTTCTCCTTACAATTGTAGATTACGTCGATCAATGAGTTTATTACTTGTGATTCGGTCGGACATAACCATCCGCTTAGTATGCGATTATTGTTGTATTTTCATCTGCAATGCGAATCGTAACAAAAATAACGCGTGCAAATCATCAGTAGGTAGTTAGTTGTATTTAATATACACCGAATATTTATATTCTGTCAAGCGAAAAATCCATCTCAGGGACCTCCGCATCTCAAAACGGACCATTTGGGCCATATTCGATCTCTCAATACGATTATTCTGCTATGGACTTGATATCGCCCGTACCATATGCTATTGTATGTTTGTTGACGTAATGTGAAGTATGATGCAAAGTGAAGGAATAGATCATGGCAGTACAAGAGAAGAAGCAGATTCGTAGTGACTGGGAAATAGCGCCGCATGTAGCGTCATTGAAATCATCGGCAATTCGTGACATCCTCAAATTTTCGTCTCAGCCCGGAGTTATTTCGTTTGCAGGCGGACTACCTGCACCGGAGTTATTTCCACAGGAGGATATGAAGTGGGCAATGGACCAGGTTCTGCAGAAGTATGGTCCTGCGAGTTTGCAATACACTGTAACGAGAGGTGTTCCGCCGCTAACCAAACTACTGGCTGAGCGAGCCACGGCGGCAGGTACCCCAACCTCTGACGAGAATATACAAGTGACTTCAGGTAGCCAGCAGGGATTGGAACTTCTTGCCCGGGTCTTTATCGCACCCGGTGATTACATTCTAACCGAGTTGCCGACGTATGTGGGGGCTATACAGGCTTTCGATTACTATCAGGCGCGGTATGTAACGGCTGAAATGGACAGCGATGGCATGATCATCAATCAGGTTGAGGAAAAACTGGCAAAGTACAAACCAAGGTTTATCTATTCGGTATCAAGTTTCCAGAATCCGACCGGTATTACAATGACGCTTGAACGCCGTCGACAATTGATCGACTTGGCGGCCAGCTACAATATTCCGATTGTAGATGACGATCCGTACAGTGCGGTTCGGTTCTCGGGCGAGTCGCTACCGACACTGAAATCGCTTGGTGGTGATGGTGTAATCACGCTCAAGACTTTCTCGAAAGTACTCGCGCCGGGGTTGCGTATCGGCTGGATGAATGGTCCCGTTGAAATCATGCGTTACTTCGAAAAAGTCAAGCAGGGTACTGATTTGCATACAAACACGCTTTGCCAATATTTGATTCACGAATATGTAACGGCTGGTAAGCTGGAGCCACATATTGAAATTCTTAAAAAGGACTATCTTGTCAAACGCAATGTAATGTTGGGAGCGCTGAAAGATACATTCCCTGAGGGAGTGACATGGACTGAGCCGGAAGGCGGCTTGTTCCTGTGGATAGAGTTACCCAAACAACTATCTGCTAAAGATTTGTTGCCGAAAGCTGTCGAACGGAAAGTGGCTTACGTTTATGGCGAACCGTTCTTCCCCAATGGTGGCGGCGAGAATTGTATGAGACTAAACTTCTCGAATGCTACTCACGAGGGCATTGTTGAAGGGATTGGCCGCCTGGCGGAGCTGTTCAAAGAGAATATGTAACACAGACCAGAGACTGACTTGCAGATATTGATACAAGAAAGCGGCTTGGCCGCTTTTTTGTTGCCCATCACCGAGTAAGAGCCTTATTACCAGCATGATAGTACACTTCTCCAAATATCATGCGCTACGTAATGATTTCCTGATCATCGACCTGGCGCATAATCGTGTTCCCATAGCTCGACGCGAAGCATTGGCAATTGCTATTTGTGATCGCCGATCCGGTGTTGGGGCTGATGGCGTGTTGTTTCTTACCGGTAGCCGACGAGCTGATTTCAAGATTGATCTCCACAACGCCGACGGAGGTTGGGCGGAGAAGTCGGGCAATGGACTACGCATTGCCGCTGTACACAAACATCTCACCGACCGACGCCGCAGGGCATTCACATTTGAGATGGGCGGTATTGTTGCATCTTCGAGAGTGATGGCCAAAGACGGCTCCGGTTTCTCAGTGTCAGCTGGGTTGGGGAAACCGATATTTGAGTCTGCCAGCGTGCCGGTTCGAAGCCGTCGCAAGTACATGATACAGGCTCCTCTGCGACTGGGCGGAAAGGACTTCCCGGTAACGTGCCTGGCAGTGGGAAACCCGCATACGGTCCTGTTTGTCGACGACTTCGACTTTGACTGGCAGGCTCTGGGAGATGAAATAGAGCACCTACGGTGCTTCCCGGAACGAACCAATGTGGAGTTTGTTAAGGTGATCAATCGCCACAAACTCAAAGTTGCCGATTGGGAACGTGGAGCAGGAGCGACGGGGTCATCAGGCACGGGAGCGGCGGCGGCAGTCTGTGCGGCAGTAATGATTGGTCGAGCCGACCGACGATGCCAAGTCATCTTTGAAGCCGGTTCTCTTTATATCTGGTGGGACTCTGATACGAGTGAAATTGAACTCACTGGCCAAGTGCAAACGGTCTGTGAAGGAGCGTACGTCTTCAAATGATCTCTTATTCCGAAGCATTGAAGTTAAACAAGCGGGGTAATGTCATCCCTGTCTTTGAGCGTATCCCAGCCGATCTGGACACCCCCGTAGGAGCGTTTCTAAAGCTGGCCCAGGGCAAGCGTGATTCGTTTCTGTTGGAGTCCATTGAGGGTGGAGAGAAACTCGCGAGGTATTCGTTCCTGGGATTTGACCCGTTTCTGATTATCGAAGGTGAAGCTGACCGCGTTGTACTAATGCAGGGGCGAAGCAAGAGAGTGCTAGAAGCCGACCCAATTGAATTTGTTAAAGAGATGTTCCGTTTCTATCGCCCGGTGAAGATGGCCGGACTACCTCGTTTCACTGGTGGAGGTGTCGGGTATTTTTCCTATGACACCGTTCGCTGGATTGAGGACATCCCCGACGATAACCCCGATACGATCGGGTTGCCATCAATGCGATTGGCTATGTATCGTCATCTGGTTGTCTTTGATCACTTGCGGCAGGAAATACTAGTCATTGCCAATATTCTCCACGAGTCAGGCGAAAGCGGATTCAAGGCGCGATATCAAGAAGCCTGTGCGACTGTTCGCAAGCTGATCAAGCGGCTTCAGTCAGCGCGTGTGAAGGTTCCCAACGATCAATCCGGACGACCTCGGATCAAGGCGGACTATACAAAACGCGAGTTTGAATCTATGGTTCGCAAAGCAAAGCGTTACATCAAAGAGGGTGACATCTTCCAGGTAGTCCTTTCGCAACGATGGCAGGTCAAATCTGACCTGTCGGCTCTGACACTGTATCGTCGCCTGAGGCGAATCAATCCGTCGCCATATATGTTCATGGTCAATTGCGGCAATTCATCAGTGATCGGTTCTTCACCTGAAATGATGGTCAGAGTGGAAGGGCGAGCGATAGAGACCCGCCCGATAGCAGGCACTCGTCCGCGCGGCAAGGACGAGACCGAAGACAAGCGAATGGTCGCGGACTTGCTTGGGGATGCCAAAGAACTGGCAGAACATACAATGCTGCTTGATCTGGGCCGAAACGATCTGGGTCGGGTGAGCAGGCCGGGGTCGGTTAAGGTTGCCGAGAAGATGTTGGTTGAGAAATACTCGCATGTCATTCATCTGGTCAGTTCGGTAGTGGGCAAGATGAAGCCGAAGATTGCTCCGCTTGAGGGATTGTTCTCATGTTTCCCGGCGGGGACGGTTTCCGGTGCTCCGAAGATACGCGCTATGGAAATCATCGACGAACTTGAGAAGGAACGGCGAGGTGTATACGCCGGAACAGTCGCCTACCTTGATTTCTGGGGGAATCTGGATTCATGTATCGCCATACGAACGGTAGTCAAGAGAGGCGACACATTCTATATTCAGGCTGGGGCAGGCATCGTGGCCGACTCCAAACCAGCACGTGAGTACCGTGAGACCGAAGCCAAGGCGAAAGTTCTGTTGACGGCTATCACCGGGCGCGAGGATAGATGAACTATGATTCTTCTCCTGGATAATTACGATTCCTTCACGTACAACCTGTACCAATACCTGGCCGAACTCGGGGCAGATTTGGAAGTGGTTCGCAATGATGTCATTTCAACCAATGACGTTCTTAATATGGCACCTGAGGCAGTTGTTCTCTCGCCCGGACCGGGTCGACCCGAGAATGCGGGGATCATGCCTGATCTCATTGAGAAAGCGGCAGGCAGGATACCGATTCTGGGTGTCTGTCTTGGGCATCAGGCGATAGCTCAGGTTTACGGCGCACGTATTGGGTATGCACCTACGCTCATGCACGGTAAGACTTCGGATGTGAAGCATGACGGCTCGGTTCTTTATGACGGTATTCCGTCGCCGTTTACTGCTACCCGTTACCATTCGTTGGTTGTGGAACCGAGATCGTTATCGCGTAAATTCAAGGTGACAGCTCGGACTCCCGATGGTGTAATCATGGGAATACAGCACAAAGAGATGCCATTATACGGACTCCAATTTCATCCGGAGTCAATCATGACGCCAAGCGGCAAGGATATCCTCCGCAATTTCCTGAGGACACTGGCATGATCAGGGATTGTATCATCAAAGTTACGGGAGGTGAGTCTCTTTCCACCGATGAAGCTTCGGCGGCGATGGATTGTATTATGGATGGAGAGGCTACTCCGGCCCAGATCGCCGGGTTGATTATTGCTCTGAAACAACGAGGTGAGACAGCCAAAGAAGTGGCGGGTTTCGTTCGTTCCATGAGAGCGCACTCTACTAAGATCGAATTGGATGATCCTGATGCCGCCGACCTGGTGGGTACCGGTGGTGACGGCGCTCATACATTCAATGTTTCGACCGCATCTGCGCTTGTTGCTGCTGCGGCTGGTGTGACGGTGGCCAAACATGGCAATCGCTCTGTGAGTTCTCATTGTGGATCAGCCGACATTTTGGAAGCAACCGGTGGACATATTAATCCCGGACCGGAGAAAGTTCAGAGCAATATCAACGAAATCGGTTTTGGATTCATGTTTGCTCCTCGGTTTCATCCGGCCATGAAACACGCTGTCGGACCACGGAGAGACCTCGGTGTTCGTACTGTGTTCAATATTCTGGGGCCGATGACCAATCCGGCTTCAGTCACGCGTCAGGTGACCGGTGTGTACAGCCCGGGAATTATGGCCTTGGTGGCCGAGGTGCTGGAGATGACCGGTTCGGTCCATGCTCTGGTAGCCCATTCTCGTGACGGACTCGACGAGTTTTCCGTCTGCGCTCCAACAGACTACATCGAGATTCGGGACGGACGTCGCAAAGAAGAGACACTTTCGCCGGAGGATTGCGGTCTGCGGCAATATCCATCGGGAGCATTGTCGGGGGGTAACCCAGAGTACAATAAGAACCTCTTGAACGAAGTTTTACGCGGTGAGAAGTCAGCATATCGAGACGCAGTATTGTTAAATGCCGGGGCGCTTCTTTATACGGGGAATAAGACGAAGACGATTGTGGACGGTGTAGACTTGACGACCAAAGCCATCGACAGCGGCGCGGCAGCCGATTTGCTCGCGCGCTGGTGCAGGTTGTCACACCCATAGACTATGGCCGCCACTCAAGAACATCCCGACACACCTGTCATTCCCCAAGGCAAAGGGTTTGGGCTAAAGGCTGGCTTTGGAGAGTATCTCGCCACACTGAGACTGTTTTCCAGAAACATAAGGCTATATCTGCTTGGCTCGTTCTTTATGGGAGTCAACTTTCAGGTCTTCATGCTCCTGCTCAATCTGTATCTAAAAGAGCAGGGGTTTCCTGAAAGCGATATCGGACTGGTGGGATCAACCAGAGCGATTGGGATGACATTGATCGCCATCCCGGCCGCCATCCTACTGACACGGATCAGCCTCAAGTTAATACTTTTGATCAGTATTACGTTGTTTGCGGTTTTCAGCGTTGGAATTGTTACAGTCGATTCGTTGGAGCTTATAATGGGGATGGCGGTCCTGAGCGGGATGGCATTCTCATTCTACCGGGTGGCTGGTGGTCCGTTTTTTATGCAGAACTCCGGACGACGGGAGCGCACTCATGTCTTCTCGTTCTCCTTTGGTATGATGATTCTGGCCGGCATGGTCGGCTCGCTGGGTGCCGGACATCTGGCGACCTGGCTGGGAGAATACACTGGGGAAATAGTGCTGGGCTATCGGTACACACTTTACGCCGGGATAGCCTTCAGTATGCTCGCGCTGGTACCGTTCATGATGATCCGAACTTCCGCACGTCCGGCGGAGGATCGCAAGCTTTCTCTGTCATGGGAACAGTTGAAGACTCGTGGCAGGTTCTACTTTCGGATCGGGTCTGTCAATTTTCTGGTTGGATTGGGGGCCGGTTTGGTGATTCCGTTCCTGAATCTGTATTTCAGCGATCGGTTCAATCAATCGGCCGATACTATTGGGATATTCTACTTTCTTGTGCAGTGCGCTATGTTAGTTGGCTCACTGTCGGGGCCTTTGCTGGCTCGACGCTTCGGACTCGTCAGGACAATTGTCATCACCCAGTTGGCCTCTATTCCGTTTTTGCTGGTGCTGTCATATAGTTACATTTTGCCTTTGGCGGTGTTTGCCTTTGTGATTCGGGGCGGACTGATGAACCTCGGTTGGCCAATCGTAGTCAACCTGGGTATGGAGCTGTCCGATAAGAAAGAGCAGGGGTTTGTGAATGCCCTGATAATGGTGGCCTGGACATCTTCGTGGATGGTTTCCTCGGCGGTGGGAGGAATATTCATTGAACAGTACGGATACACTTTTACGATGAATATCACTATCGTGCTATATGTTGTCTCCACAGTTGTATTTTATCTTTTCTTCCGTCACGTGGAGACCCACGACCAAGCCACCGGGGACTGGACAATCCTGAAGGAGAAAGTATCGTGAAGGATATCCTGCAGCAGATAGTCCGTGACAAGAGGTTGGAGGTTGATGAGCTACAGGGTGCCCTACCACTGGAAAGATTACAGACTCAAATATCTCCACGCTCCGAACGACCGTTTCATGATGCCCTTAGCCAAACGGGGACGATCAATATAATCGCCGAACTAAAGCAAGGTTCGCCATCGAAAGGACTCCTTGTTGACAGCTTCAATCCTGCCTTATGGGCGAGACAGTATCGCGACGGTGGCGCGGCAGCTCTTTCGGTGTTGACGGACCAGAAGTATTTCTACGGTCGCCCCGAGTATATGGGCATGGCCAAACGTGAGGCTAACCTTCCGATTCTATGCAAGGATTTTGTTATCAATCGCTATCAAATATACTATGCACGCTACATGCAAGCTGATGCTATCTTGTTGATAGTACGCCTACTTACACCCAAACTCCTAGTGGAGTACTTGAATGTCGCCGACACGGTTGGGCTTGATTGTCTGGTAGAGACACACAATGCCGAAGAAGTGAATAAAGCCGTTGATTGTGGTGCGAACATCATTGGCGTCAATAACCGCAACTTGCATGATTTCAGTATCTCACTGGAGACCTCCGAGAAACTGGCGCGACTTATTCCCGAGGATGTTATCAAAGTGACTGAATCAGGTATTGCTACCAAAGAAGATGTCTCACGTTTGAAGGAGGTCGGGTTCAATTGCTTTCTGATCGGTGGAGCACTTATGACAGCTTCTGATCCGGTCGCTCATCTAAGATCGCTGAGGAAGCAATGAAACGCTTCTCGGTGAAAGTCTGTGGGTTGACTCGGCCAAAGGATGCCGCACTGTCCACCGGGCTGGGTGCGGATATGATCGGTATGATATTCTACCGCAAATCTCCCCGCTGGGTAAGCCAACAGCAGGCATTGAAGATCGTTTCTGCTGTGTCACCTACCGTAAGCCGGGTGGGTGTATTTGTCAACCGTGACATAGAGGGAGTGTTGAAAGTTGCCCGCCGATTGCGACTGGATTATGTTCAACTCCATAGCGGTTTTTCGAACAATGACATCAAGTTTGTCCAGCGAGAAGGATTCAAAGTGATCGAGGCTTTTCATATCAGGGCCAGGACTGACTATGAATCGGCTATGTCCAGCAAGGCCGACCTTATCCTATTGGACAATGCTACTGCCGCCGTACCGGGAGGAACCGGGCAATGTTTCGATTGGAGCCATAAACCTCCGCGCAGGATTCCCAACCTGGTTCTGGCTGGTGGAATAGATGTTCACAATGTTGAGCAGGGAATCAATCGTTTTGCGCCACTGGTGGTTGATGTCAATTCCGGTGTCGAGTCATCCCCCGGGATCAAGTCAGACTCGAAACTACGTCGTTTCTTCACCCTTTGTAACAGGCTGAGATATGGCCGGCAGGAATAAGAAGACACCCGATCGCCGGGGAAGGTTTGGCCCTTACGGTGGACGCTATGTACCCGAAACGGTCGTCTATGCGCTCGATGAACTGGAACAGTGCTTCAGTAGAGTGTGCAGGGAATCAGCGTTCAAGGCCGAACTTCGCACCTACCTGACTGACTATGTTGGACGTCCCACGCCGTTGTATTTTGCAGAGCGATTCAGTGAGTATCTCAAAGGACCGGAAATCTACTTCAAGCGGGAAGACCTTAATCACACCGGGGCGCATAAGATCAATAACACGGTCGGACAGATTTTATTAGCGCGCCACATGGGCAAACGGCGCATTATTGCCGAGACTGGAGCCGGACAACACGGCCTTGCCACGGCTACTGTCTGTGCCCGATTCGGAATGGAATGTGTTGTCTACATGGGGGCTGAGGATATCGAAAGACAAGCACCCAACGTTGAGAAAATGCGTTTGCTGGGAGCTACTATTGTCCCGGTGACGAGTGGTTCGCAAACACTCAAAGACGCAACCAGTGAGGCGCTCCGAGATTGGGTGACCAATGTACGCCATACGTTTTATATCATTGGCTCAGTCGTTGGCCCGCATCCTTACCCGATGATTGTTCGTGAGTTCCAGTCAGTAATAGGAAAAGAAACCAAGCGGCAATGCCGCCAGCACTGGGGCGGGCTTCCCGATATGATTGTTGCCTGCGTAGGGGGAGGTTCCAATGCCATAGGTACTTTTGATGCCTTTAGAAATGAACCGAAAGTCGAACTTGTTGGAGTCGAAGCAGCAGGATTGGGGTTGCGGTCGGGCCGTCATGCTGCGACTCTTACGCGCGGTAAACCGGGAGTTCTGCATGGAGCATACAGTTATCTTCTATATAATCAGGACGGTCAGATTGTACTGCCGCATTCGATCTCGGCTGGACTCGACTACCCGGGAGTCGGCCCGGAACACTCATTTCTACGTGACAGCGGTCAGGTGCGATATGAGGCTGTCACCGATCGTCAGGCGCTCAGAGCATTTAAGCTCGTATCGCGGTTGGAGGGGATAATACCAGCGTTGGAAACATCGCACGCGCTGGCCTACCTGATCAAGACGGGGAAGACCTTGCGGAAGGACCAGAAGATTGTGGTTTGTCTTTCCGGCCGAGGTGACAAAGATATGGGAATAATCGAGCCAGGGGAGAGGCTGTGACCAACCGCATTCGCTCCCGGCTGGATAAGCTGGGCAAAAATAAACTGCTGGTGCCTTTTTTCACGGCTGGATATCCCGACATGAAAACGTCCTTCGAATTCGTTCGGGTGGCGGCAGACAATGGAGCGGATTTCGTAGAGTTAGGGATGCCGTTCTCTGATCCGCTGGCGGATGGTCCCCTGATTCAACATAGCTCCCACGTCGCATTGCAACAGGGCACGAACTTGGATCAAATTCTCGATGGCGTCTCGCAATTGCGAAAGCATACCAATGTTCCCATCATTTTGATGGGATATTACAATCCGATCTGGAGTTATGGCGAAGAGCGTTTCCTGCGCGATGCCTCGGCCGCCGGTGTGGATGGGCTAATTATTCCAGACTTGCCGGTTGACGAGGCGCACACCTATAGTGCGGCTATACGTAAATACGACCTGTCGGCTATATTCCTGGTCGCCCCAACATCGACTCCAGACCGCATACGATTGATCGATCGCAGATCAACTGATTTTATCTATGCTGTGACCATTACAGGCGTAACTGGTGCCCGTACTCAGTTTGATACAGATACAGATCGCTACCTTGGTGATCTGGCACAGCGACTGAAAAAACCGTTTGTCGCCGGTTTTGGTGTATCATCGCCCGAATCTGCCCGACGACTGTGTCACAATGCCAATGGCGTGGTGATCGGCTCCGCCCTTGTATCAATAATACGCGAAGCACGATCCAAACCGGCGTCGCTTCAAGCTGTGGGCGGCTTCCTGCGCAGGATACGAAGCGCCTTGGATTAAACCACTATGCCAAACTTGTAGTTGATCTGGCGACTGGTAAGATTAAAATTGGAAAGAAGTTGTTTGATCCGACCCGCGAGAATGATACCTTTGTTCTCGTAGACGAAACCGTCCTAAGAGGAGTCCAGTAACTACTGACGGACTTTCAGTTTGTTGGACGTGATGGCAAGTTGAGTGTTTTTGATTCATATTGGATGTGAATGACATGAGCAAGGACGAGTTCAAACAGCAGTTTGCGGCGCATGTCGCCGAAGCCTTCCAACAGTGCTATGCTGACAAGTTTCAGGAACTGGGCCAGCAACAAGTATTTGACCCCGATTTCATTTACGATCTCCTTGAAAAACCAAAAGACCCGAGAATGGGACGCTTCGCGCTGCCGGTGTTTCGCTTTGCACGTATTGTTGGAGACAAACCTCCCACCATTGCCTCCAGGATTGCAGAGATATTTAGGAAAACGGACTCTGTGACGATTACTGCCACTGGCGGCTTCCTTAATGCTCAGGTGGATAGTGCGACTCTCGCTACAAAGACAATTGGGCAGGTCCTTGAAGCCCAGAAGAACTACGGCGCAAGCTCTGAAGGCGACGGAAAGAACCTCCTGGTTGAATATTCTTCAGTCAATATAGCCAAACCATTCGGGATCGCGCATCTACGCACAACGATTCTGGGAGCATCGCTCAGAACGATCTTCAAGAAACTCGGCTACAATGCTGTTGGCATCAACTACCTCGGTGACTGGGGTACGCAATTCGGCAAGCTTATTGTCGCGTTCCGCAAGTGGAGTAAGGAATATTCGGGGAAGGATATCACTAGAATCGCCATGCTCTTTCTTCTGTATGTACGTTTCCATAAAATGGCGAAAGAAGACAAATCACTCGTTGAAGACGCAAGGAATGTGTTCCGGGCTCTTGAGGGAGGTGGCGACGCTAAAACAACCGAACTGTGGCAGCAATTCAGATCGCAATCCATCGAGGAATTCAAACGCATCTATGATCGCCTCGGAGTTGAGTTTGATCTTATCACCGGAGAGGCCAATCTCAATGACAAAATGCAACCGATCATCGAACGGCTGGAGAAGGCTGAACTGACCCGCATATCTGAAGGAGCGCTGGTTGTTGATGTAGATGATACTCAGCTGCCACCTTGCCTGCTAAAGAAGGCGGACGGTGCAACTTTGTATGCGACGCGTGATATCGCCGGTGCTTTCTGGCGCTATGAGAAATTTGGATATGATCAGTCGCTGTACGTCGTGGCCAATTCTCAGAGTGACCATTTCAAGCAGGTCTTTGGTGTTATCAAACGACTCGAAGAGGCCGAACAGACACCTGACAATCAGCGTCTGACACCTCGCTTGAAGCATGTTGATTTCGGGTGGGTCAAGTTCGGCGACAGGGCGATGTCTACTCGGGGAGGTAACGTCATTCCGGTTGAGGATGTCATTGACAAAGCGGCATCACTTGTTACTGATATGATCCGGGAAAAGAACCCCGACCTTGAGAATATTGACGACACTGCTGCTATGGTTGGCGTGGGAGCGGTCAAGTTCTCTCAGCTGTCTGTCAAACGTCAAACAGACGTCAATTTCAATTGGGAGGCGGTGCTTAGTTTTGAAGGGGAGACCGGACCGTACTTGCAGTATACCCATGCCCGGCTCTGTTCATTGGAGCGGAAGTTTGGCCAGCCCGTCACTGCGGATGTGAATGTCGTTATGCTGGACGGAGAGGAGGAACGGCGAGTTGTTGAATTGCTGGCCGATTTCCCCGAGGCGATTGCCGATGCCGCCCGCAACTACGATCCGTATTTCATAGCCGCTCATTCGTTGAGGTTGGCCGGTGCGTTTAACAAGTTTTACCAGCGCAAGGCACCCGATGGACGCGTAGACAAGATCATATCTGATAATACCTCCCTGACCGCCGCACGTATGGCGCTTGTGGTGAGCGTTCGTCTCGTGATCGGCGAGGGATTACGCCTGCTTGGGATTCAAGCGCCGGAGGAAATGTAGGATTGGTGATATGCAACCGGTAATCAGCCGCATCAAGAACATAGAATCGCTTGGCGACATCTGTGCCGCCGCCACCAGGAGTTATAAATGCTTATTGTAATGGATACCTCGGCCCCCAAAAGTGCGGTCGAAAACGTATGTAAGCTGATTGAATCGATGGGACTGACGGCCCACCCAATGCCCGGTGCACAGCGCACTGCTATCGGAGTTACGGGCAACAAGCTACAGGTTGATGCGGATCGTATTATGACTCAGGCGGGGGTCCGGGAAATCATCCACGTAACCAAACCATACAAATTGGTTAGTCGGGAGTTTTACCCGGAGTCGAGTGTAATCGAGGTTGGCGACGTGAAGATCGGAGGACCAGAGTTTGTTATCATGGCCGGTCCCTGTTCTGTGGAAAATCGCGAGCAGACCCTTATTATTGCTGAGGCCGTTGCCAAAGGCGGGGCCAAGATTCTGCGAGGGGGAGCATACAAACCGCGCACTTCCCCGTACAGCTTCCAGGGTCTCAAAGAAGAGGGACTAAAAATACTGGCCGAAGCACGGGACAAATTCGGATTGAAAATTGTCACTGAGGCTATAGACACAGAGACCATTGACCTGGTTTCAGACTACTCGGACATTGTACAGATCGGCGCTCGCAATATGCAGAACTACTCGCTTCTTAGAAAAGCAGGCCAGCAAAAGAAGGCTGTATTGCTGAAACGTGGTCTGGCGGCCACTGTCGAGGAGCTACTCATGGCGGCTGAGTATATCATGGCGGAGGGGAACTCAAACGTCATACTATGCGAACGCGGAGTACGAACCTTCGCCGAACATACCCGCAACACGCTTGACTTGTCGGCCGTACCTTATGTCAAACGAACCAGCCATTTACCGATTATCGTTGACCCCAGTCATGGAACCGGACGCAAGGACAAAGTAATCCCATTGTCACGGGCTGCAATTGCCGTTGGAGCTGACGGCATAATAGTTGAAGTTCACCACGATCCTGGGAACGCACTGTCGGATGGACCGCAATCCATCACACCGTCAATGTTCGAAGAATTGGCACACCAAATGCACAAAATGGCCGGAGTGCTCGACCGTACCTGCCTATGAAAACGCTTCATCCAGTCAGGAAAGTAAACGGAACAATATGTGTACCGGGTGACAAGTCTATTGGCCACCGTGTGGCGTTGCTGTCACTATTGGCAAGTGACTCAATAACAGTGACGAACTTCCCCGGTGCGGCGGATTGCCAGAGTTCCTTACAGGCGATCGGGCAGTTGGGAGTGCGCGTCGAGAAGGATGGCGACACGCTGACTCTGTCGTCTCCGGAGACTATTCAATCGAAACCAGGTACAGCTATAGATTGCGGCAACAGTGGAACAACAGTGCGGTTGTTGTCAGGCATTCTGGCTGGCATGGACGGAGAGGTGACTCTCTCCGGCGATGAATCATTGTCTTCACGGCCAATGAAGAGAATCATCACTCCGCTAACGGAGATGGGGGCAGAGATATTCTCTGATGACGGTCACTTGCCGTTGAGGATAAGAGGCGGGAAGCTGTTGCCCTTTGAATATCGCCTGCCGGTGGCTTCGGCCCAGGTAAAATCGGCCCTGTTGCTGGCGGGATTGGCCTCACGTTGTTCTGTCACGGTGCGTGAGGACATCATCACCCGCGACCACACTGAGATCATGATCAAGCAACTGGGAGGGGAACTCAACGTACGAGACATCAAGCAGGTGCTTGTGCGCGATCCGAACGACCCTCGCAAGAGTCATCGGGAGTCGCCGGAACCGTTCAAGCGAGAGATATTGCTATCTTCACGGGCGAAACTTACCGAGGGAACTATCGATATCCCCGGCGATATTTCCACCGGCGCGTTCTTTCTTGCTGCAGCGGCTATCGGCGGTGGATCCGTAACCATAGAGAATCTTGGCCTTAATCCTACTCGCACTGCTTTTCTGGATCACCTGAAGTCCTTCGGTGCTGCGGTTGCAATGACCAACCGT
The DNA here is from genome assembly GCA_019038695.1 of Candidatus Zixiibacteriota bacterium. Taxonomy (NCBI): domain Bacteria; kingdom Pseudomonadati; phylum Candidatus Zixiibacteriota; species Candidatus Zixiibacteriota bacterium. Next base: position 54,647 of record JAHOYZ010000009.1, on the reverse strand, counting down.
AAGGTTGTCTGCGGCGAGCCACGAGGGACGGTGACGGTATCTGCAGGGAAACTCAAACCACGCCGGATCAGTGGCTCTACCACCGTAGGACTGATCGATGAAATCCCCATCGTAGCGGTTATGGCGGCGTTCGCACCGGGTACCACAATTATCAGGGATGCGGCCGAATTGCGAGTGAAGGAATCAGATCGACTCGAAGCGGTAGCTCACAATTTGAAATTGATGGGCATCAAATGTGGTGTTCTCGAAGATGGACTGGCTATTGACGGGAGTACGGAGTGCTCGGGGGCGGATTTCAAGAGTTTTGGAGATCATCGGATTGCAATGGCGTTCTCGATTGCATCTCTGTTTGCAGTGGGTCCATCAACTATTGATGATGAATCTGTAGTGGCTATCTCCTGCCCGGAGTTCTGGGATCTACTGGAGATGATCAAAGGATGATGGCCCCTCAGAAGTTTGGCCTCATAGGTAGAAACATTGCCTACTCCCTATCTCCGGCTATCTTCAAGTTAGTATTCGACATTGAACAGATCGAAGGCGAGTTTGATATTGTTGATGTTGAACCTGACCTGCTTGAGACACAGATCAAATCGCTCGCATCGCGAGGATACCAAGGACTTTCGGTGACCGTCCCCTACAAGCAAACCGTAATTGATTACGCAGATGAGTTGGACGACCGAGCCGACGCCATTGGCGCTGTTAATTCATTAGCGCTCGATTCGGGGCGTATTTGTGCCTTTAATACCGATGGTTATGGCTTCGCGTTGCCGCTGGAAGTACACCGACCAACCCTTGATCAGGGGGCAGCGACACTATTGGGGTGTGGTGGTAGCGCACGAGCGGTAGCATTTTGCCTTGCCCATGATTTTGGTATGAAGCACCTGGTAGTGGCCGGTCGCAGTCCCAAGCGACTGGAAGCATTCAAAACGACTATGTTACCGTCATTGTCGCCAACAACTATTGAGACTATATCTCTGGATCAATTGACCGAGTTTGTGTCCGGAGACGGGATGCCACTGGTCGTGAACTGTACACCTCTGGGTGGTCCGAATCATGCCCATGAGACACCGTTGCCGGAAGCGTTCCCATGGTGTTGCGGGGACATCTACTACGACCTTAACTATAATACCGACAACTGTGTTCTAAGATCAGCTCATGAGGCGGGGATGATCGTCATTGATGGGAGAGAAATGTTGGTTGGCCAGGCAGTGCGATCCTTTAATCTTTGGACGGGACTTGATGTTCCCTTTGATTCTGTCTACGAACGAATGGATTTCAATGGATAAATGGCACAACATATTCCTGATCGGGTTTTCCGGCTCCGGAAAATCGACGGTAGGATCGTTGTTGGCTCGCACGGTTCGAGCGACATTTTTAGACAGCGATAGCCTTATCGAGGAGTGTTTCGGCAAATCAATTTCTCGCATATTTTCAGAAGAAGGAGAGAACACTTTTCGCGAGGCGGAATCAGATGTGATCAGTGAAGTAATGACCGTAGCGAACACGCGACGAGTGATTGCCCTCGGTGGAGGAGCGTTCCAAACCAGAGGAAACCGCCAGATGATAATGGACCACGACAGCTTAGTGATCTATCTGAGTTGCTCGGTTCGTGAACTGTATCGACGATTGACCAACAACACTGATCGTCCTCTGCTACAAGCGAGACTACGACCGGGGGAGAGCAAGCGACAGGCATTACAGCGACAGATCGCCACCCTGTTGAACAGGCGAAGAAAACAGTATTCTCTGGCTGATATCACAGTCTCAACGACGAATAGGAGTCCTGTCGAAGTGTCTCGTTTCATCCTGAACAAGATCAAGGAGTTGGATGCGAAAAGTAGTCGTTGATCTCGCTGAGCGAAGCTACCCGGTAGTTGTTGGCGCTGGAATCTGGAAGGAAGAGCTTGCACGTCTGGCCGGAAAAGCCACCGGATCGAAAGGGAGATTATTCGTCCTGTGTGATGCTCAGCTGTTCGCGTTATATGGACATGCAATAACTGCCGCCGCCCGGAAGGCTTCTCGGACTGCCCAACTGCTAGTGGTGCCGACAGGTGAACGCGCCAAAACCATGACACAGCTCCGGCGAATCTATGGTTACCTGCTTGATAACCTGATCAGTCGCAACGATGTCATTCTTGCCTGCGGTGGTGGCGTGACCAGTGATCTGGCCGGCTTTGCGGCAGCTACAGTTCTTCGAGGGGTTCGTTGGGGTGTGCTTTCCACTACTCTATTAGGCATGGTCGATGCGGCCATTGGTGGCAAAACGGGCATAAATCACAAACAGGGTAAAAACCTGCTGGGAGCGATCTGGCAGCCATCGTTTGTTATCTGCGACTCCGAGTTATTGGCCACTCTGGCTCCACGACAATTGGTGGCGGGGCTGGGCGAGGTTGTCAAGTATGCCGGTTTGGTGGAGAATAACATGATAGGAACCTTGAATCGCTACCTGCAAAAAGGAGACATGTTCGACCTGCGGGCGTTGACCAGACTGATTCATCTCTCTGTGCAGTACAAAGCGGCTATTGTTTCGCAGGATGAGCGTGAAGGGGGACTTCGGATGGTGCTCAATCTTGGGCATACCTTTGGACATGCCATTGAGAAATCGCTTGGTTATGGACGCTTACTGCATGGCGAAGCAGTTCTGCTGGGACTGTTGGCTGCTGTGGAACTGAGCGGTCGGCTCAAGAAGGTGCGTGTTGGCCGACTCGAAGATTACAAGGATATTATCTGCCAGCTTGCCGGGGAGATACCGCATCGTTACATTGAGGTGGATAAGGTGATAGCCGCTATGTCGCACGACAAGAAACGGCTTGGTAAGTCAACTAGATTTGTGCTGCTGGATGCTCCGGGCCGACCGGTTATTGCCGACAATGTGAAGAAGAAAGATATTCGCATGGCGCTGAAGGCAGCGTTGGCAACATACTGATCTGCGGAGGCAAAACAATGTCACGTGTTCTGGTCGTCAATGGCCCCAATCTCAACCTATTGGGCAAAAGAGAACCCGAGATTTATGGTACACAGACACTTGACGAGATGAACGAGCATCTCACTTCGATGGCGTCCGAGTTGAAACTGGAGGTTCGCTTCTTCCAATCCAATTCCGAGGGCAAGATAATTGACTTCATCCAGACTGAAGCTCCTCAGGCAGTTGGAATGATAATCAATCCCGGCGCCCTGACGCATTACAGCTACGCCCTCGCGGATGCAATCACAGCGGTGGATATTGAGACCATCGAGGTGCACATGTCTAACATCTATGCCCGTGAAGAATTCCGACACAAATCCGTAATTGCTCCTATCGCATCCGGCCATCTGGTCGGGTTCGGTTTTTATGGCTACGCTATGGCATTGTCGTATTTTGCCGATATGAATAAGACGGACTAATACAATGCGAAGAATTCTATTCACATTCGTGCTCAGCACGATTCTGCTATCGGTTTCCTGCCAGGAAACTGCGATCACACGCGATAGCGTACTGACCACGCTGGACTCACTGGAGCACAAACTCCAATGGGTGGAATACCGCCTTGGGCAGGAGAAGTGGAAACAGCACGCGACTGACAGATCGGATTCGCTTGAATATTATCAGGGGCTTCACGACTACGTGATCAATGCCCCCGGTTTGATTCGAACACTTCAGGCCGGACAACGGCTGTTGCAGGACGAGGAAGCGATCAGGCGGTGCGAGTTGATGCGTTCGTCAGTTGCCCTGGGCCAGATTGAGTCGTCTTCAAGAGTAAGCTCACTTCGTGATTCCCTTCTGCGTCTTGATGGTAACGCAGGTTCGGAAACGCCGTACGAGATTAATCAACTATGTTGCAATGAAAGTGATAGAACCGTCCGCGAGCGAACCTATCGCGCTCGAAGCAATATGGGGAACAAGCTGGCTGATGGATTGGGGCAACTCTTTCGGATGCGCAACCAGGAAGCTCGCCGATTGGGCTACAACAACTGCCAAGCTCTTTCGTTTACACAGTATGGGATAGAATCACAGGAGTACTTGAAACTTCTTGACCGTGTAAATTCGCGGAGTACTGATGCATATGTTGTAATCGTTGAGAGGCTGCAGGCACAGTTTGGCAGCACTCCAGTCGAAGTTTGGGATCTGGCCTACGCTTATGAAGATGTAAAGCGGCGAGTTGACGCCTATTTCCCGGCCGACTCACAGCTTTCATTTGTAGACAAGAGTCTTGAGAAGCTTGGATTCGATCTGGATAAATTGCCGATCTACATCGATCGACAGCACGCAACAGCGGGAAATACACGGACCTATTATCTGCCAATTAGACCACCTTACGATGTGCGGCTCACGGTCAATATTGAGGACGGTCTGAGCAGTACACAGGAGCTACTCTATAACATTGGTCAGGCACTACACCAGACACACATATTTCAGGAACGTGAGCTCTATGTAAACGCCCTGCCGGAGGCCTGGACCGAAAGCCTCGCCCAGGCAATAGCCGCCTTGTGCCAGGATGAACGCTGGCTGGCCACATATCCACGCCTTCCACAATCCTTGATCAACGATTACCTTACTGCCCACAACGAGCAGGAGATTATCCGGCTGCGAATGACACTGGTTAATCTGATGTTCGAGTATGAGGCTTACACCAATCCCAACCGCGACCTCAACAAGCTCTACTGGGACCTTTTTGAACGGTATATGATGTTGCCGCGACACGATGACATCAAACCCTGGACTAAGGTAACAACCTTTGTGAAGCAGCCGGTTTGGATGCACAATCATTTATTCGGGAAAATGATAGCAGCCCAGGTAGTAGGCGAGATCAAGCGGCAGTATTCCAGTCTGGCGGATAACCCGGAGATTGGTTCATATTTGAATCAGAATTACTTTCGCTTTGGTGCCCGCTACGACTGGCGCGATCTGCTGGAGCGCGGGACCAGTGAGAAACTCAACCCCGATTATCTGATTCAGGGAATGGGTATCTAAATCCTGACACTGACAAACATCGTTACTTTGTCATAGGCCGAAAGCCACACTGAGCCGTACTCCTGCTACTATTACATTGTGTTTGAAGTGGCTGTACCAGAGGAATTTGTGCTCATATGTCAATATTCTCCTAAAGTACACTTCAAACCTGTTGGAAATAGTGGATCTGCTGTAGACTCTGTGACCTAGTCCAATTTCGAAGAATGTGTATTTCCTGGCATCGTCCGTCGATTCCAGTTCCTTGATTTCAATGGTCCCTAGCTTACCGTTCAGGAAATACGATGTTCGGTTCTTTGGCGTGAATAACCAGCACAAGCTCCAGGAATGACCGATCCCCCTGATTTTGTCGGAAGAAAGAATTTCCTGCGTGGCATACAGAGCATCGACATTGATCCCAATTCTTGCGTTAAGGCTTGCTGTCAACTCCAAGGCCATGCCGGCTCCGTAAACCAATCTTCCGTTACCTATATGGGTAAGACCACCAACGGTAAGAGATGGAATCACCGTGAGAACACTGTGTTTGATTTCAATCTGTTTCTTTGGTGGTTTCTCGTGCTTGCGACGACTGGCATCCGATGTAGAAAAACATAGAGTGACTGCAACTAATCCGAACAGTAACGATGTGATGTATGTATGCACAGAACCTCCCCTGGCTAATGTTCCCAATTAGATAGTCAATATATCGAACGACGATATTGCCAGCAAGCACGTTTAGGTGGTCAGTGACCACCAGGCAGAAAAAAAGGCGGGAGTGAACACTCCCGCCTCAAGTCTTATCACAACGACTTGATTCTTACATCTGTCCCCAAATGCTGAGCGTAACGCGGCGGTTCTTCGAGGCAGCCTGTTTCTCGTCAGGCAGCGCTACCGGTTTGGTCTCGCCATATGATACAACGAAAAGCCGATAGAGAGAGATGCCGCAATGATCAGCAATGTACCGTTTGGCCGAGCCGGAACGCTTCTCACCCAGCATGAGGTTATAGCGAGCTGAACCGGTGCGGTCGGCATGTCCGGCGATTTCGATCAGCGATCCCGGATACTGGCCCATCTTTTCACACGCTTCCAGAAGTATCTCTTCAGCGGTAGGAGTGACATCATAGGAGTCAAAATCGAACTGAATCTCACCCGACCAGAGGACCTGGTAATTCTCAAAGCCTGAGGCCTTATTAATTGCCAGGTCGGTCTTTTCCGCAAGTTGAGCCGACAGCGATTGTAACTTGGTTATCTGATCTGCATTAGCGTTAGTCTTATCGCTCAGATCGCTAATCTGTGCGCCGGTACGCGACTCAGAGTCATTGATCTGCTGAGCAACATATTCTTTGTTGACGCCGCAGCCCATCATCAGCAAAGCCAGCAGCAATCCTACTACCATCATCGTTTTCATCGTGCTTCCGTCCTTTCGTATGCTATTCATTCGATATTTATTAACCACCAAAATCGGCCCCATAATACCGCCTGGAAGCTACATGGCGCAACAAAAAAGACCGCTACTGCTTCACTGCGCCAGCCGTAATACCGGAGACGATATGTCTCTGAAGAAAGCCAAAAGCAATGAGTACCGGTATCACCGCCACTGCCGATCCAGCCATCAGGTGCTGCCAGTCAATAGCCTGGTGTCCCTGAAAATGCGCCAGAGCGACCGGTAGAGTGCGAAGTGACTCGCTCGAAGTTAGGATATATGGAAAGAGGAACAGATTCCAATTTGTGAAGAACACCTGTATAGCCAGAACCGCCAGCGCCGGTTTGCACAGCGGCATAACGATACGAAAGAGAATCGTCAGCTCGCCGGCACCGTCAATACGGGCAGCATCTTCCATGTCTGGCGGTATGGATTCCAGATACTGCTTAACAAGAAAAATACCAATCGGGTTCACTAACCAGGGAAGCATGAGCGCCCAATAGGTATCATACATCCCCATCTTGAGCATGAGGACATAAAGCGGTACAATCAGGATATGTGCCGGAATCATCAGGACTACAATCACGGTCACGAACATTATTCTTCCAGCCAGTCCCCGGTAGCGCGCAAGAGCATAGGCGACCATGAAGCAGAAGAAGGCATTGGCGACAGTCACTACAACAGCTACCAGCACGGAATTGAAGAGAAAACGACCAATACTTGCCTGACGGAAAAGGTCGATGAAATTCGTCAGTGTAACACCGGTCGAGAAGAGATCACCAAATCCTACGGCCGCACCGGCCGGCATGAGTGAAACGCGGAACATCCACAGGATGGGAAACACCATCACTGCCAGAACAGCAGACAGACCAACATAGCGCAATACGAGATGAATCCGATTGGTTACCATATTGGCTGTCTCCTTCGCAGGAGCAGGAATTGTAAAGCCGCAAAAGCAGCCACGATCAGAAAGAGTACATAGGCAGCGGCTGAGGCGTAGCCAAACTGGAAAGCGGTTGTGACACCGACATCATAAATGAAGTAGACCATTGAGGCGGTGTCGAACTTTCCCTTGGTCATCACGAATATCTCGACAAATACCTGGAAGGACTTGATCGAATTGATGACCACGATAAACAGCGCTACCGGTCTCAGGAGTGGTAGAGTGATAGAGAAGAATTGGCGGGTAGAAGAGGCACCCTGAATGCGGGCGGCCTCGTACAGTTCTATTGGAATAGCTTTGAGACCGGCCAGAAAGATTAGCATATAGTAGCCCACCGACATCCAAATATCCATAGCCATGATCGAGTAGAGGGCGGTCGAACTGGAGTACAGGAAACCATGCTCGGGGGGGACAAAACCGATCATCGTAGCCAGTGTGGCCACATACCCGCCTCTCTGATAGAGGTTGGTGAAGATCAACGCGATAACGACCATCGACGTGATAGAAGGCAGGAAGAACCCCGCCCGAAACAGGGACCTCCCGGGTAAACGACGACTGACCAGCAAAGCCATCAAGAGGGCTAGTACCGTCGTTACCGGCACAGAACCTATGACGAAGATAAAGGTGTTCTTGAGGGCGGAGTGAAAATCTTCGTCGGCCAACAGCCCCCGGTAGTTGTCCCAGCCGATCCATTCCATACCGGCACGCGACAAAAGACTGTAATCAGTGAACCCGGCCAACAACGAGAAGACCAACGGAAAAAACCAAAACACCAGAAATGTAATCAGCCAGGGGAGAAGAAGCAAAAGACCGATCAGACGCGAACGCTTCATTGGCTTTTCAGCTTCGCAATCTTACCTCGAGCCTTGCGAAGCGGCTCCGCTACTCCACCCGATTCAAACAGGGATTCCTCGATAGCTTCCTCGATAATGTTTTCAATGAACACCCAGTCGGGGTCAACGGGCGGATGATTGCTCATCGGGATCTGCTTGATGAACGTTTGCAGATGTATATTGGAACTGAAGTATTCATCCGTCTGAGCTACAATACTGGATGGATTAGCCGAACGATTTGCCTTGCAGAAGCGAACCTGATTCTTCGGAGACGTCACAAACCGGATCAGCTTCATAGCCGCTTCTTTTTGCTCGGAGGCTTCGGTAACGGCCAGGAATTCGCCACCCATGAAAGACCGACCAATAAAGGTCGGACCGGGCATCAAGGTTGAGACCAGATCAATCTTGTGTTTTTCAAGTTCAATCCGCTTTAGCAGCCAATCACCCGAAAGAACAAAGCCGACCTTGCCTTCAAGGAAAGCATCCTCAATGCCTCGCTGATTGGCGACATAGCCAGAAGAGTCATGCAGATCTTTGTAGGTTTGTAGCGCGTCAATTGCGTAGGTGGACGCAAGTACGCAGTGCTGTCCATTATCGCTGAATATCTGACCCTGCGCTGACCAAAAGAACGGTAGAAACTTCTTGTACAGACGGTGCTTCTCGGCCGCATTTGATCCCCAGCCGTAGACACCGGAACCGAGAGCGGATACGGCCGCTGCGGATTGCTTCAGATCGTCCCACGTCACCGGTACAAAATCAGGATCATACCCTGCCCGAGTCAGCAACTCCCGGTTAGCAAACAGAACCCGCGTGCCAAGTATCCATGGGAAGGCGTATATCTTGTCGTCGTAGTCAGCCATACTCCAGCCCTGGAAAGCAGAACTGTCGTCAGCGATCATTGACGAAATATCAGCCAGATGGCCATTGGCAGCAAACTGAGCTATCCAGTCAGATCCGAGTTCCAGAACATCCGGTCCCGTGCCGGACGCCAGCGATAGGACAATTTTTTCGTGACCGTTGGCCCAGGTGAGATCGGTCAACTCAACGTTGATACCCGGATTAGCCTGTTCGAATTCGTCAACAATTGTCTCGATCGTTGGTTTGATAGCCGGGTCGGTCCAGAATTGCCACCATCGCAGAGTCGTATCAGCGGTAACATTAGCGGCAACAAGAATTAAAAATAGGAATACTACAAATTTCACAGGGCGACTCCCTTGGTTTCGTTCACTCTTATTATATGACAAGAAGTTCGTCTCTTATCATCCGGTCAATCAAAATCTTTTAGTTGCCCGTAACAACATCAAGCGTTTTCCTTGCAACAATATGGGAGCCATCGTCATAATAGGTACCGTCCTCGATCCATCATGGTTCGACATGGCCCGGTTGCCAACTCTGGTAGCGGCAATTATCTCGGTCCTGGTGGTACTGTATACGACTTTTCATAAGCGGAGCAGGCAGCGTTTCAAACTGCGTGAGATCGCTGGACTGAAAGCGGTCGAAGAAGCCATCGGTCGTGCTACGGAAATGGGACGCCCCTTACTCTTTACGCCCGGGTGGGGGGGGGATATTCAGCGACCAACCACTATCGCCTCAATGAACATCCTGAGTCATGTTGCCCGGAAGACAGCGCAATACGATTGCCGCCTCGTTTACCCGACCCATGATCCCGTTATAATGACGGTGGCACAGGAAGTTGTACGGGAGGCCTGTGTACAGGCGGGCTTTCCTGATCGATATAATGCCAACGATATTTTCTATGTAAGTTCTTCACAATTTGGCTACGCGGCTGCAGTGGAGGGTTTGATTAGCCGCACCAAACCAGCCTCCGTTTTTCTTCTGGGCACATTTGAGGCAGAGTCTCTGATCCTGGCCGAGACCGCCAACATCAATGGCTCCATTCAGATCGCCGGTACCGATTCGACGATTCAGCTTTCCTTCTTTATAGTAGCCTGTGACTACGTTCTTATAGGCGAGGAATTGTTCGCCGCCTCTGGCTATCTATCCGGTGATCGTTCGATCCTGGCTTCGGTACGAGCGCAGGACATCTTGAAAGTCATGCTGGCTATTATTATGATTATTGCCACGCTCTGGGTAACAGTGGATCCTTCATCAAGCTGGTGGCGGTTCTAATGAATCGCCGAATTGCCCAGATCGTTTGCTTTGCCTTTGGTGCTCTGTTGTTTGCGCTCTATTTCTCACAGCACCCAGCCGCGAGAAAGCTCAACGCAACGGTGATGATAGACTATTGGCAGATTATCTTCGCCATAACGCTGTTGGTGGGAGTGCTCGGGTTTGTGCGTATGACCTGGGGTAGTATCCGCAAAGGGGATGACCGCCCGTATCGAATAGTCTCGCTGATCGGGCTGGGCAGTATGCCGGTTCTGGCTATTATCTGGGGTATTAGAGGGGATTCGCCTTTCATGTGGATGTTTGAATATGTTCTGGTGCCTATGCAATCGACAGTGTTTGCACTTCTGGCTTTCTTCGTGGCATCTGCTTCATTTCGTGGTTTCCGTGCACGCTCGGCCCCGGCAGCTGTTCTGCTGGCGGCGGCGATATTGACCTTGCTGAGCCGTTCCTCGCTGGAAGGAATCGTTCCGCAGTTTTTCACCGAAGCGGCCGATTGGGTGCGCGGAAATCCATCAATGGCTGCTCGTCGTGCGATTCTGATCGGAATCGGGTTGGGGTCACTCACGACCTCGCTTCGGGTTATACTAGGTATCGAACGCACGTGGCTCGGGGGCGAGAAATGAAACAAATAGAGAGCCGCCACTGGATATTTGGTGGGCTATTCGTAATTGTAATCATTACGATGGTTCTCAATATCAACCTTGAAGTACGCGTTACGCCGGAGACAGACCGGTTCTATGCCTGCCTTGATTCATTACCGGCGGGGGCCACAGTGATAGTCTCTTTCGATCACGAAGCATCATCGTTGCCGGAGATACGGCCACTGGCTCTGGCCGTGTTGCGTCATGCGTTCTCACGAGACCTTAAATTAGTCGGTACAGCCCTGTTAGCTGAGGGAACTGCTGTTGGCTACCGGCTAATGACTCAGACTGCCGACGAATACGGCAAGACATACGGCGAGGATTATGTCTATCTTGGTTTTAAGCCTCAATACATTGCAGCCATTCTCTCTATGGGGGAGTCGATTCCTGATACCTATCCCGAAGACTATCTGGGGCAGCCCTATCGGGATTACGAAATGCTGGTTGACGTCGAAAACTATGACGACATCGCCGCGGTGATTTCAATTGCCGACGGATCTTTGACAACACACTGGATCGAATACGGCGCGAGTCGTTACAATATCCGCATAGTAGCGGCGGTGACAGCGGCTATGATGACCACCTATGATCCATACCTGGCCTCGGGACAATTGTACGCCATGTTTGGCGGACTTCGCGGAGCAACGGAATATGAACAGCTCATAGGAATTGGCGGTTCCGGCAAACGCGGTATGCTGGCCCAGTCGGCAGCGCATGTGTACGTCATGGTGCTGATTATCGCCGGTAACATCATCTATTTCCGAACACGCCGGAGAAAGGGGTCAGCCTCCTGATGGACTGGAGCGTGATCATCGCCGGGTTGCTGACATTGGCAATTTTCAGTTTCCTCTATCGGGACAACCCGGTCTACAAAATGGCGGAATCTCTGCTGATCGGCGTCTCGATTGGTTATTTTCTGGTCATAACCTGGTCCAATACATTGATGGATCTGTTATTCGTGCCGTTGGTTCAAGATGCGAAGTGGCCGTTGGTTCTGCCCCTGGCTCTTGGACTCATGATGTTTGGACGGTTCCACAAACGGACCGCCTCTTTGTCCCGTATTCCGATCGCGATCCTGATAGGTTCCGGTGCCGGCGTAGCTATTCCAGCTATGCTCGAAGCCCGCACACTTCGACAGATCACCGCTACCGTCGGTCCTTTGCTCTCAGAATCGGGACAGCCTGACTGGTCGGTTATCGTAGTCCTGACGGGGGTTATCACAACGTTGGCCTATTTTTACTTCAGCCGTGAGCATAAAGGTGTGCTGGGGGGGGTTGCCAAGGGAGGGACGTATTTCCTGATGATATTCTTTGGTACTACCTTTGGCTACACTGTCATGTCACGGATGTCAACATTGATCGGTCGCGTAGAGTTCCTGCTGTCGGATTTCGTTCGACTGGCTCAGTGAAAGCGAGTGACGAGGCGATGAAATGTCCCCGCTGCCAGGCGACCATGGAGGAGCAAAAGCGTTCCTTCCACAAACAACGGAAGTGGGTTTGTCCCAAGTGTGGTCGGGTCCGGTTTCAGCCCCACCGAAAACCCTCGCGCCGAAAAGATGACAGCGAATCCCGTGACTAATGACCTGTTTTGCGGGTAAGCCAATAGATGAACCTTTCAGGAAAGAGCACGTACTTACACTATATGTTTTCTAGAGGAGTCGATCACAGTTGACGATGGATATTCGAATCGGAACATCGGGTTACAGTTTTGAAGATTGGCGTGGGGGATTCTATCCGGCAAGTATTGACAAGGGGAAGATGCTTGATCACTATGTGAAGTTCTTCCGCACGGTCGAGATCAACTCAACTTATTATCGTATTCCACATCCGGCCGTGATGGCCAATATTTCAAAGAAGGCACCGGATGGATTCGATTTCATAGTCAAGGTACCCCAGTCATTCACTCATCGACGCACTGACTTGGAAAACGATCGAGCCGCTTATCTCGAAGCACTACGTCCCCTTGTGGAATCCGGTAAGCTGTCAGGTCTCTTGGCGCAGTTTCCATATTCATTCAAGTTTGGTTCTGAAGCTCTCGATTACCTTGGAATCGTTCAGCAGGCTCTGTCTCCTCATCGACTGTTTGTAGAATTCCGCCATCGTGGCTGGGTGAACCGTACAATGTACGATCGTCTCCGCGCAGAAGGGATTGGTTATGTCTGTGTGGATGAACCGCCGTTGCCCGGATTGCTCGATCCGGACTGCTTTGCCACGACCAACACAGCGTACATTCGTCTCCACGGGAGGAATGCCGAACACTGGTGGGACGGAGGAGCATTACGCTATGACTACAAGTACTCCGACGAGGAACTGCAGGGTTGGGGAAAGAAAATTGAGAAGTTGAAACAGAAAAGAGAAGTTGAGAACCTCTATGTGTTTTTTAACAATTGTCATCTTGGACAAGCGGTGGGCAATGCCGTCGATATGAAAGGACTGCTCAAAGTATGATTAGATTTCGCGCCGATGTGGTTTTAGTTGACGCCGGGCATGAAATCGAAGTATAGAGAAAGCACTATGATAGGAAAGAGCATATGAGACTACAGCTGGAATCGATTCGTAAAGAATATGACGGCAAAGTGGCAGTGGATAATCTGTCACTTGATGTCCCGGAAGGAGTGATCTACGGCATTATCGGCCCCAATGGGGCTGGCAAGACGACTACGATCCGCATGATTATGAATATCACAATCCCGGATTCGGGTCGGGTGTTACTTGACGGAGCTCCACCAACCGACGATTTCAAGAATCGGGTTGGATACCTACCGGAGGAGCGTGGACTCTATAAGAGTATGACCCTGATGGAAGTCGTGCAGTACATGGCTGAGTTGAAAGGTAAATCGCCAGCTTATATACGCGAGCATGTTGATCACTGGCTCGAGAGAATGAAGCTTCTGGATTATAAAACTCGTAAGGTTGAAGAATTATCAAAGGGAATGCAGCAGAAATTGCAGTTCATTACAACGCTGTTACACGATCCGGATATTGTTATTCTCGATGAGATATTTTCCGGGTTGGATCCACTGAACATCGAACTCGTAAAAAATGTTATTCTCGATTTGAAGCGAGCTGGCAAGACGATTCTCTTTTCTACTCACGTGATGGAACAGGCGGAGAAACTGTGTGATCACATTTGCATGATCGCTTCAGGCAAGAAAGTGATCGACGGGACACTATCCGATGTTAAAGCGCGATTTGGAAAGAACGCCATTCAGATTGACATGGAGGGAGACGGGGGATTTGTGGCATCCTTACCGGGAGTTAAGAAGGTGAGCGAGTTCAATAACTATCTGGAACTGGATGTGGACAGCGGCACTGACATCTCGGCTATCCTGAAAGCTGTAGCTGATCGGGTAGCGATACGTCGCTTCGAAGTAGTCGAGCCTTCGCTGTATGACATCTTTATCGACATGGCGAACATCGACCCTGCAAAGTACGACGATGGGAAGGAAGGGAAGACCAATGTCTAAGTTCCTTGTCATTTTCAAACGCGAATATGCGCAGGTAGTCAAAAAGAAATCATTTATTATTGGCATTGTTCTTACGCCTTTACTTATGCTCGCCTTCTCAGTCGTTCCTACTTTGCTGGCGACCAAGAAGTCATCGGAGACGGAATTGCTTGCCGTCATCGACCGGAGCAATCATGAAATAGGGGCAGATTTTTCAAAAGCCCTCGAATACTACAAACTCGAAGATGATTCTACCGCGTATTATGGAGTCCAATCTGTTTTCAAGGCCGGAACTGATGAGGAAGAGCGCTATCAGATAGTCTACGATTCGCTCGTAGAGTGTATCAACACTCAGCAAATAAAGTACTTTGTGGTCATTGGTGACGAAGCACAGAATGCGGACTCGGTGTCTTTCATGGTCACCAATGCTGACAATTTTCGTGCCAATAGACGGTTTGGTACTTGCCTTTCCGCAGTTCTGTCCGGCATCAGACTTGAGGAATCTGCGGTCAATCTCGAAGTGGATTCGGTTCTGGCTCTGACAAGGCATATTGACCTGATGCAGAAGGATGCCAAAGGAGATGCTATCCCGTTCAAGGTTAAGTATTTCAGTGCCCTCATGTTTGTAGGCATTATGTTCGGGATGATTTTCGGCTTTGGCCAACTGGTGATGCGTTCGGTGATTGAGGAGAAGAACTCTCGTATTATGGAAGTCCTGGTATCCTCGGTCAGTCCGTTCCAGTTGATGCTGGGGAAGGTATTGGGTTTGGGAGCGGCCACATTTACGCAGGTATCGGTCTGGTTCCTGCTGGGGGTTGGGCTGTATTTCATGAAAGGATCGCTGGAGATTGATCCCTCCATTGACCGCATCCTGTTCAATCCGGCTATTGCAGTGTTCTTTGTGCTCTTCCTGATCTCCGGTTACTTGCTGTTCTCCACGATGTTTGCTCTGATCGGATCGATCTGCAACACCGAGAAAGAGGCTCAGAACTTCATTATGCCGATCACAATGGTGATGATCCTGCCCTTCATGCTTGGTATTTATGTTATTCAGAACCCCAATTCAGCGGCCAGTGTGGTGCTCTCTTTGATCCCGTTTCTTACTCCGACGATGATGTTGATGCGCGTGGTTTTCATAGCGCCAACTCTTTCCGAATACTCGCTGTTTAGCGGAATTGTCGGGGAGGCAACACTCGGTTTCATTCTGTTATGTCTGTCAGTGCTGGGGCTGATTTGGCTGACGAGCAAAGTTTTTCGGGTGGGTATCCTCATGTACGGCAAGCGGCCGACGCTTCCCGAAATTCTCAAATGGGTACGGCAGTAGATGAAAGTGATAATAATCCTATGATACGTCGTGACACACTGCCATCGGTTCTGATCATGCTGGCCGCTTTTGTATTTTTCTCGGCCAATACGGTCTACATCCTTGAAGCGGAGCACTTCACCGACGAAGCAGGGTTTCGATCTGATATTGAATTCGATTTCAGGACCGTCCAGAAGGGACCGTACCTGAACCTTAAATCAGCGGTACTGGTTAATTATGAAAACGGCGAGGTTCTTTACGCTCGCAATGCCGATGCCGTTCGCCCCGTCGCTTCCATAACCAAGCTCGTGGCCGCGATGGTGATTGTTGACAAAGGGGTTGACATGGATCGCACTGAGACGATCACCAAAGAGGACGCCTATCGCTCGTCTCGATCGCGTTTGAACCGCGGATATGAGTTGACGCTTTATGATCTTATGCACGCTGCCCTAATGAATTCCGACAACCGGGCAACCCGGGCACTGGCGCGCGCCACCAGTGGATCGATTGAGACCTTTGTCGAGGAGATGAATAGAAAAGTGAGACGGCTCGGCTTGAAGGCAACCAAATTCACTGATCCCACCGGGCTCGACTCGACGAATGTATCGACCGCTTGTGAAGTGGCGAAGATTCTCCACTATGCTTATCGTTATGAGTTGATTGCTAAGATTACGTCGATGAAGCGGTATCGGGTGAAGATCCAAAATCGCAAAAACACCTGGCGCAATATGGCCAACACCAATTTGCTCATGCATTCGCCCTACAAAGTACTGAGCGGTAAAACCGGCTATATACGTGCGGCTGACTACTGTCTCACAAGCCTGATCCGCAACAAACGAGGAGAACGTCTGACAATGGTTGTGCTGGGCGTACCGGGCGATAAGCTCCGTTTCCGCGAAGCAAGAAAACTTATCGATTGGGGTTCTCGCAAATTGTTGGCTGCGGCTCCGGATGCTTGACCAAATTCCCAAATCGTTTGTCAATTTCCGGCTCAGAGCGTATAATGATTCCCAATATGTCGTCGAAGCCAAACATACTGGTGGTCGGAGCCGGATACGTCGGATTAGCCACAGCCGTTCATCTGGCCGCTAAACGATTTCCGGTCACGGTAGTCGAGAAAAACAGGATTATCGTTGATGGCTTGAACAAGGGTCAGCTTCATTTCCGCGAAAACGATCTGGCACGAGCACTCAGGGAAACCGTAAGAAGCAGCCGTCTTCGAACGATCCTGCCCAGTAAAATTGCCTACGAGAAGGCAGATCTGATTTTCATAGCCATTGACTCGGTTAATCGGGGTGACTGGAAAATGCGACTGGGCGCTTTTGAGCGGATGGCTAACTGGATCGGTGGCTGCAACCGTCGAACAGTGGCTACTGTAGTACTGAAATCAACAAACGTAGTCGGTTTTGCGGATCAGTTCCGACAACTGCTTGAATCGACTCCTCACGGAGAGAAGGTTCGATTAGTTGTCAATCCGGAGTTCCTGCGCGAGGGATGTGCCTACCAGGATACGGTGAGGCCTTGGCGAATCATTCTGGGATCAAAGGAGAAACGTGACGCGACTAGGCTGTTGAAAATCTATAATAAAGTCTACTCTCAGAGCATACCAATTGTTCATACGGATATTCGATCAGCCGAACTAATCAAGCTGGCTTCCAACGTCTACCTAGCTCACAGGCTGGCGTTCATCCATGAAATAACCGATTTCGCCCGAATAGAACAACTTGATCTGTCGTCAATTCAAAGGGGGATAGGTCTGGATGAGCGTATCGGTTTGGACTATTTCACTCCCGGACTTGGATTCGGGGGATCCTGTCTGCCCAAGGACTGCCGCTTGATCAATTCCGCCGAGAGCGAAACCAATTTCACCTTTGAGACCGCCCAGACAGCAATGAATATCAATGATCGCTTGCTCGAACACCTCGTGGAGAATCTAAAGAACCGCTTGCGGCCTCTCAAACGCAAGAAGATCGCTATTCTCGGAGCGGCGTTCAAGCCTGAAGTTGATGATACTCGTGGCTCTCGCGCAGTGAAGCTCGCCATTCGTTTGCGGCGTTCTGGAGCGCGCGTCAGCCTGTATGAGCCGCTTCTACCAAATGCGGAGAAGGTCTTCGAAGGGAACATGCCGCTGGTGCATGACCTTGATGAGGCACTTCGGGGAGCTTCGGCTCTGGTGATCGGTACTGCCCATAAACAGTTTCGCCGTCTTAAACCGGTCCATTGTGCGAGCCTCATGAAGAAACGTCTGGTCGTAGACTATTTCGGAATTCTCAATCGTCGCTCATGGGAAAAAGCCGGATTTGAATTCGTATAGGGGAGAGGTTGTAACGTATGTCCATCAAGACTATTCTTCTTACTGGTTCCTCCGGCACCGTAGGCACTGCCGTAGCGCAAGACCTGTCGAAACGGGGTTATCGCGTTATTCCTCTGGATATTCGTCATTCGTACTGGGATAGTCGGATCGAGCGTCAGACCGTATTCCATGACCTCCGGAAACCTCTAACCAAACTGAGATTGCGCACCAAACCCGATCTTATTATCCATCTCGCGGCCAATGCCCGTGTGCACGATCTGGTGATAAATCCAAAACTGGCCCACGACAACTATCTGATGACATACAATCTCTTGGAATTTGCTCGTACCCGGGGAATTGACCGGTTCGTTTTTTCTTCTTCGCGTGAGGTCTATGGTGAGTCCAAGGCAGGGGAGAGGCGCAAAGAGTCTACAACTCATGTCAGTGGGATCAAATCACCATATACCGCCTCGAAGTTCGGTTCTGAGGCACTGATTCATGCCTATCAAGGGTGCTATGGCATACGCCCTGTGATTGTACGACTGTCAAACGTTTACGGACGGTACGACGTGTCTGAACGAGTCATTCCACTCTTCATCTACTATGCCATGCGCGATCGCGACATCTGTGTCTTTGGGCGCGAGAAGAAACTGGATTTCACTTATATTGACGATTGCTCCGATGGTCTGGTACGGATTGCGGATCGGTTCGACCGTGTGAGCGGCAGAACTCTAAACCTTTCGAGTGGCAAGTCCGAGCGGCTGATGGATCTTGCCCGCATGATTGTGGCTCAGACTGGTTCTGGCTCCAGGGTGTCTGCAAGCACCAAACGGGTCGGTGAAATATCGTCATTTACCGGAGATATATCATTGGCGCGACGCCTGCTGGGCTATGCACCTAAAGTAACACTTGAACAGGGTTTGCCGTTGAATATCGAATGGTACTTGAAAGCTATGAAGATCCGCAGGGTATATGAGAGCCAAAGACGCAACCTGGCCAGGCGCGGCTGGGCTTAAAGTAGTACTTTAGGTGTTTCGGCGTGATTCTGTCGCGAAGAGATTATACTTGAGGATACACCAGATCGCCCGCATCCCATCGCGCCAGCCGATCTTTTTTCCTTCGTCGTAGGTTCGACCGTAGTAAGAAATACCGATTTCGTAAATGCGAACGCGCCGGCGTGCCAACTTTGCGGTGATCTCCGGCTCGAAGCCAAACCGATGTTCCTTAATATCGATGGATTGAATCAGTTCGCGTCGGAAGACTTTATAACAGGTCTCCATGTCGGTTAAGTTGATATTGGTAAACATGTTGGACAGTAAGGTCAGGAAGCGGTTACCTACATAATGCCAAAAATAGACAACACGGTGAGGACCACCACCAATAAAACGCGAACCGTAGACCACATCCGCTTGATCATTAATAATTGGCTGCATCAGGGCCGGGTACTCGGAAGGGTCATATTCGAGATCGGCATCTTGCACCAACACAATATCACCGGTAGCATGGGCAAAGCCGGTTTTCAAGGCATAACCTTTGCCAAAATTTCGTGGCTGATAAATGATCTTGTCAACAAGGGGAGTTATTTTCTGTTCGAGTAGCTCACGGGTGCCGTCGGTCGAGCAATCATCCACAAGAATAAGCTCTTTGTTAGAAACTGGAGCTGCATTAACCCGCCGGACAAGCTCCTCGAGAGTGGAGACCTCATTATAGACCGGTATGATGATCGAGAGTCTCATTTGCTAATATATCCGTGTCTCATAATGTATATTATGTTAACATGCGAGTAAGCTGTTTCCAACTTATCTCGGTTTCACGACCAAATTCAGAATCCTGCCCTTAACGTAGATAACCTTCACAATCTCGAATCCCTCGGTATATGCTTGCAACTTTTCGCTATTCCTGGCCACTGTTTCAACCTCATCTTGAGTAGCCTCCGGCGCCACGCATACGGTGTCACGAAGCTTACCGTTAATCTGCACGGCAACCTTTATGGTATCCGCAACCATCGCCGCAGGATCATACTCCGGCCATGCCGACTTGAAAATCGACTCATCATATCCGGCTCGACTCCACAGATCCTCGGCCAGATGCGGCGTAAGCGGTGCCATAAGTTGAATACTCTTGAGTACTATTTGATCATTTAGCTGATCACTCTGAACCTTGTTCGGGCGATAATCGCGCAATAGTTCCATCATGGCCGCGATGCTGGTGTTGAACTGGAGTCGCGGAAAATCTTCGGTAACACGCTTGATCGTTTGATTGAGTTTGACGTAGATCTGCCGCTCATAGTCGCTGAGGCCGTCGATCCTAACAAGCTTCTTTAGGTCAGGTTTGGTGCCGCGATAGCTGTCTATCAACGGAAACAGCTTGTTGGTCGCGAACTTCTGCACGCCTACAATGAAGTCATCGCTCCACATGACTTCTTTCTCGGAAGGTGCAGTAAAGAACATGGCCAACCGCGAAACATCAACGCCATTGTTGTTCATCACCTCAATCGGTGACACGACATTGCCTTTGGACTTAGACATAACTTCGCCTTTGGCGTCGGACACCATACCATGATTGACCATCCTCGTAGCTGGCTCCGGGCAATCAACCCAGCCAATATCCTGCAAGAACTTATGGAAAAACCGGAAATATATCAGGTGTCCGGTTGCATGGGTGATACCCCCAATATACAGATCGACCGGCAGCCACCGTCGCGCTTTCTCCTTGTCAAATGGCGCAGTATCGTTGTGTGGGTCTAAATATCTTAGATAGTACCACGATGAACACACAAAGGTATCCATAGTATCTGGATCTCGAGTGGCCGCACTGTCGCACTTCGGGCATTTTGCGTTCATGAAATCGGGCACATCGGCCAAAGGTGAACGGCCCTTGGGGCGGTAATCCTCGACTTGTGGCAAAACTACCGGAAGTTCACTCTCGGAGATTGGCTGCGGACCGCATTTGTCACAGTGAATGATTGGAATTGGGCAACCCCAATAACGCTGACGTGATATCGACCAATCCTTCAACTTATAGTTTACCTTGGCACGTCCATAGCCTTGTTGTTCTGCGTATTGCGTGACGTTCGCAACGGCCTTATCACCGAATAAACCATCGAACTGATCAGAGTTGACCATCGGGCCGTATTCGACAAACGCATCATCCATTTGGTCGACATCAAGAATTGTACGCTCATCGGGATGAATGACAACCTTGATGGGAATGCCGTACTTCCGCGCGAAAGCAAAATCGCGGGTGTCATGGGCCGGAACGGCCATAACAGCCCCGGTTCCATAGCCGCCGAGAACATAATCCGCCACCCACAATTGCACGCATTCACTATTATAGGGGTTGATGGCGTATTTGCCGGTGAAAACGCCATCTTTCTCGTCACCGACGGCAGATCGCTCGATGTCAGTCCGGGCGAATGCTTTCTTCTGGTACTCTGACACCTTCGCGGCAAACTCGCCCTCCAGCTTTAGTTCCTCAATGAGCGGCGACTCCGGCGAGATGGCCATGAATGTCACACCATAGATAGTATCCGGGCGGGTTGTGAATATGGACAGCCTCTCCCCTGTGTCCTCGATAGTGAAATCAATCTCCGCGCCATATGAGCGGCCAATCCATTCCCGTTGAATGGCCTTGAGGTTGTCAGGCCAATCTGGTAACAGATCAAGATCGTCGATGAGGCGATCGGCGTAATCGGTGATCTTGAAGTACCACCCGATCTGATCTTTTTTCTCAACTTCAGCATCGCAGCGCTCACATTTCCCATCCACGACTTGTTCATTGGCCAGTACTGTCTTGTCCTCTGGACACCAATTGACAAATCCACGCTTGCGGTAGGCCAATCCACGCTTGAACAACTCGAGGAACATCCATTGCGTCCACTTGTAGTAATTCGGGTCCGAGGACGATATTTCTCGATCCCAATCAAATGATATCCCTACGCCCTGTAATGTCTTTCGTGAGACACTAATATTGCTCTTGGTCCATTCAATAGGATGAATAGAGCGCGCAATAGCTGCACGTTCGGCAGGTAAGCCAAAAGCGTCCCATCCGAAGGGATGGAGCACCTGTTGACCGGTCATCATCTTTTGCCGGGCAACAGCATCGCCAATTATATAGTTACGAAAATGACCCATATGGATGTCACCGGACGGATAGGCAAACATCTCCAGTTGATACCAGGCTTTGTCCTTATCGGGCATGTCTGGAGCACAGAAAAGGCCACTGTCCAGCCACTGTTTCTGCCATTTGGATTCTATCGCTTTGAAGTCGTATTTGCGGGTGTCCTGATCGCTGATCGCCATCTGAAATTCCTCTTGAGTACTACTCAATTATCGGCAAAAAGTAGTAAAATGTCAGGTTGTTGGCAAGGGTTAGTTACTAGCGGACCGGATCTGCTTCAAGCGAACGGCAAACAAGTATGTGCGCTTCAGGGACTCGCGATAACGGCGAGTCATAACCCGATTCAGAGGACATGCCTCAGGGCTTTTTCGTCTATCGGTCCCAGGGTTGTCATGGCCAAAACGGATCGGTCAAAGGTCTCGTTGGCATACTTCAGAACATCTGAAGTCGAAACCCTATTGATGTCTTCCAGGGTTTGGTCGAGAGATCGAAACTCTCCGAGGTACAGTTCCTGTCGTGCGGCGCGGTTCATATGGGCGACCGTCGATTCCATCCCAAGCGTCAGTTGTCCTTTGAGCTGATCCTTGATCGCCTGAAGCTTGAGATTTGAAAGCCGACGCTTCTTCAGCCGCTCCAGCTCCTTGAGTATAATTGCAACACATTCAGCGATGTGCTTCTTGTCGGTCCCGACATAGGTGCCGAATACTCCGGCGTCACGATAGAAATCGAGAAAGGTATAGACCGAATAGGCCAGTCCGCGCTGCTCACGGATTTTCTGAAATAATACCGACGACATGCCTCCGCCAAGGTAAGTATTGACTGCCAAAGCAGCCATCTTGAGGGGCGAGAAAAATGATTGTCCGGGGAATCCGAGACACAAATGGGTTTGCTCGCCATTTCCGGATTCATGAACAATTTGGCCAACAGTCGGCTGGATAGCAGGTGGTGCTGACGGAGCGGTGCCACCTTCGAACTGGAAGTACTTTCGGGCCAATTCGACCAAGCGCCGATGAGAAACATTACCCGAGGCAGCTATTAGTATTGATCCGGCAACGTAGTTCCGTTTCAAATAATCGAGAATGAACTGACGCTGGAAATGAGCCACATTTTCGGTCGGACCAAGAATAGGCTGACCCAGAGGATGATCACCCCAAAGAGTCTGCGCAAAAACATCGTGAACTCGATCTGTCGGCGTATCAGCCACCTCTTTGATCTCCTCGCAGATCACCTTTTTCTCCATCCGGAGATCGGTCGGAGTCAGTTTGGCGTGACAGGTAAGATCAGCCAGAACATCAACCGCTTTCTCAAGTTGATCATCCAGTACCCGCGCAGTATAGCAGGTCTGCTCGCGCGACGTAAAAGCATTGAGGCTCCCCCCTACCGATTCGAGCGCCTCCGCAATCTGCTTGGCTGTTCGGTCCTTAGTACCCTTGAACAACATGTGCTCAATCAGATGCGACAGCCCGTTCTCTTCGGGAGACTCGTAACGGGCACCGACATCGATCCAGACGCCAAGCGAAATGGAGCGGACAGCGGGTATCTTTTCAGTAACTACCCGCAGTCCGCTTCTCAGAGTTGATTTGCGAATTGTGCTCTCTATCTTCATTGCCTATCTACGCGGAGGTCGCGATGGCCGACGGTTGTTATCTCTCCGTGGTGGGCGCGACTGCTCCGGCGGGCGATCATCTCCACCCGGCAGAAGGGCGCGACGCGATAAACGGACCTTACCATCGGGATCAACATTAAGGCACTTGACATCGACGGTGTCACCCAGATTAAGAATATCCTCAACGCGCTCGACGCGACCGATATCAAGCTCGGAGATATGCACCAGACCGTCAGTGCCTGGGAATATTTCAACAAACGCACCAAAAGCAGTTACACGGCGGACGATACCCTTATAGGTCTTGCCCACTTCAGCTTCCTGTGTGATGCTTTCGATCCTTTCCAGAGCCATACGTCCCGATTCGCCACTGACTGAGGCAATCAGCACTGTGCCGTCATCCTGAATATCAACCTTGGCACCGGTCTCTTCGACGATAGCGCGAATAATCTTACCGCCAGGTCCAATCACATCACCAATCTTTCCCGGTGGAATCTTAATAGTTATGATTCTCGGGGCAAACTGGGATAGGTCCTCACGATGCTGTGGGATTGTGGCGTTCATCTTTTCCAGAATATGTAACCGGGCTGTCCGCGCCTTGCCCAGGGCATCGCGCAAAGTTTCGATCTTAAGTCCCGTACATTTGATATCCATCTGAATGGCAGTTACACCTTCGGTGGTACCAGTGACCTTAAAGTCCATGTCACCGAAATGGTCCTCATCGCCGAGGATGTCGGTCAGTACGGCAATCTGGTCGCCCTCTTTGATCAGACCCATCGCAATGCCGGCGACGGCTGATTTGATTGGCACGCCAGCATCCATCATCGATAACGAGCCGCCGCAAACGGAAGCCATGGACGAAGAACCGTTGGATTCCATAATGTCGGAAACGATGCGAATCGTATAGGGGAAGTTCTCCTCGACAGGAATAACGGGTAGCAAAGCGCGTTCGGCCAGAGCGCCGTGACCAATCTCGCGACGATTAGTGCCGCGAATCATCTTGGTCTCGCCGGTTGAGAACGGAGGGAAATTGTAGTGGAGCATATAGCTCTTGTGCGATTCCCCTTCCAATTCGTCGAGTCTCTGTTCGTCAACTTTGGTCCCGAGCGTCACAGCTACCAGTGACTGAGTCTGACCGCGAGTGAAAATTGCGGAACCGTGTACTCGCGGTAGGAAGCCGACTTCGCAGTTGATCGAACGAACTTCATCAAGATGGCGTCCGTCTATTCGCTTGTTGTCGTTAAGAATCATACCGCGCATGACTTCGTTATCGAGATCATGAACGATATTGCCAATGTCTCTGGCACTGTCAGGGAATTCTTCTGCAAGAGCTTCCACAATCTTCTTGGTGAGATTCTT
This sequence comes from Candidatus Zixiibacteriota bacterium, assembly GCA_019038695.1. Lineage (NCBI taxonomy): Bacteria > Pseudomonadati > Candidatus Zixiibacteriota > Candidatus Zixiibacteriota bacterium. Next base: position 29,628 of record JAHOYZ010000009.1, on the reverse strand, counting down.
CTTGGCCGTATGGCGTTCGTTTTTGTCGGCGATAGCATTATACTCACCAAGACTAGAACTAACCATGTCCTTGACCTTCGCAACCAACGTTTCATCAACCAGCACCGGTGTGTATTCCATGTCGGGCTTGCCGCAGACTGCCTTCAGTTCGTTGATTTTCTCAATGAGAATCTTGACATGATCATGGCCAAATTGCAACGCCGCGACCATATCGTCCTCGGAAGTTTCACGTCCTCCACCTTCGACCATCGCAATAGCATCTTCGGAACCGGCAAGCACGACATAAATATCGCACTCTTCGAGCTGCTCAAAAGTAGGATTAACCACAAACTCGCCGTCGAGCCGACCAACACGGACTCCGGCGATCGTTTTCGCAAAAGGTACATCGGATATTGCAAGGGCCGCTCCGGTTCCGGTTAGTGCGAGAACGTCGGTGTCGTTTTGCTGATCGTGAGATACGACGAAGTTAATGCACTGCGTCTCACCTCGGAAATCCTTGGGAAAGAGCGGACGAATCGGTCGATCGATAATCCGGCAGGAAAGAATTTCTTTCTCTGAAGGTCGACCTTCTCGCTTGAAAAAGCCGCCCGGGATTTTGCCTGCTGCATAGGACCGTTCACGATACTCAACAGTGAGCGGAAAGAAATCGAAACCAAGTTTGGGTTCCGAGTTGGAACAGACAGTGGACAAGACCATGGAATCGCCGTATTGAACGGTGACAGCCCCATTGGCCTGTTTTGCGAGGTGGTCGCTCTCAATGATCATTGTACGACCACCAAATTCAAATTCTACACGATGTGACATATAACTGTACAGCCTTCCTTACCTGCGTAATCCCAACTCCAAAATGAGTTGGCGATAACTTTCGATATCCGTTCGTTTCAAATAGTCCAGCAGACGTCGTCGCTGGCCGACCAACTTCAACAGACCCAGGCGGGTATGGAAGTCCTTCTTGTGGCTCTTCATGTGGTCAGTCAGATGACTGACACGAGCCGTTAACAGGGCAACCTGAACCTCAGGTGAACCCGTATCGGTTTTATGCAACCGATTGTCTGTAATAATCTGAGCCTTATGCTCTTTTGACAAACTCACTTGCCAACTCCTTCTTAAACATATTAATCACTTGCTTCTTATCTTGTTCTATTTGTTCGACCAACAACTCGGTCGAATCAAACTTCCGATTCTCCCTTACGAAACGAATCGGGTATACTGTAATTTGCCTATCATAGATGTCGTGGTCAAACTCAAAAAGATTGGCCTCGACAGAAATACACTGCTGCGGGTTAAGGTGATTGCGCCCAATGAACATCATCCCCTGATAACAATCGCTCTCAACTTCGACACGACAAGCATAGACGCCTTCAACAGGGAGCAGCTTGCGGTCTGAGTACTTGACGTTGGCGGTCGGGAAACCAAGCCTGTGTCCCATTCCAATACCACGCTCGACTGTTCCATAGATGGCGTAATCGTGTCCAAGGAGATTCAGCGCGTCTTCATAGTTACCACCGAGAATCGCCTTCCGGATACGCGTCGATGATACTGGTTCGCCATCGACCAGAACCGGCTCAACGACTTCAACATCAAACCCCATATCTTTTCCCATCGCCTCCAGAGCCGGAATATCTCCCTGTCGATACCTGCCGAAAGTATGATCGTAGCCAACAATGAGCTTCTTAATGCCAATCCGTTCAACCAGTGTATCTCTAACAAACTCCACCGCCGGAGTCTTCATCAACTTCTCGTTAAAGGGAAGGATCAAAACCTTACCGTCGAAGAAATCAGGAACAAACTTCCCCTTCTCCTCAATTGTTGTCAGCAGAAGCGGTACGTTGGCCGGAGTCACGAGCATACGTGGATGGGGATGGAAAGTGATGAGTACAGCCTCAGTACCGTTGGCCTCACTCTGCATGCGCACTCGACGGAATATCTCCTGATGACCACGGTGGATACCGTCAAAAGTACCAATGGTAGCAATTACGGAAGCACTCGATGGGCGCTGATAGCTCTCTATACCCTGTATGAAAGTCGTCGTCAATTGAGTACCCTGATGTAGCTAAAGAGCGTTTCATTATGAGAAGCAGCCAACTTCGCCACCGAGACTTGTGCGTGCCCCACCGCCAGAACCGACCCGGCACTGTCCTTGAGGAGTACTTCGTCCCCTTTAGCGAAGGTTCCCTCAACTGCAAGGATATTGTCCTTGTGCAGATCACTGCCCATCAGCACACGAGGTCGAAAAGCATCCGAGACGGTGAAAGCCGCAAAGTTGAGCACTTGTCCGATCCCGAGCATATGACTTTGCAATTGCTCCGTCTGAACAAGCGAAGGTAAATCTTCGAGAGTGAGAGCATCATCCACAGAATGAATCCCTATGCTGGTCCGGCGCAGGTTTGACAGATATGCGCCGCAACCAAGCTTTTGGCCAATATCATGGGCCAACGAACGAATGTATGTACCCGAACTACACCGAACCAATAGTCGCAGGAAGGGCTTGTCGAATTCAGAAACGGTAATGGACGATATTTCAACTTCACGTGTGGGCGGTTGGACATCTTCACCCTTACGGGCCATCTCGTGAAGACGACGGCCGTTAACATGAACCGCTGAGTAAGCCGGAACCACTTGCTGGATCGTACCACGAAAATCAGCCAACAACTGTTCCAGGTCGGTTGGATCCAGATCAGGCACTTCGGCTGGGCGTTGAGTATCATCAATGCCCTCTGCGTCGAATGTGACGGAGGACATGCCCAGGTATATTTCGGCTTCGTATTCCTTGTCAGAGTCGGTAAGAAACTGCACAACTTTGGTGGCATTTCCGAGACAAACGACAAGTAGGCCAGTCGCATTGGGATCAAGCGTACCTGTATGGCCGATACGTCGCATACCAAGATGACGGCGAATCTTCTGAACCACATCGTGGCTAGTCATACCAGTCGTCTTATCAATCAGGAGGATGCCGTTATACTTGTGTGGTGACGACGCCATACTATATTTTCTCCAGAAGCTGGAGAAGCTCTTTTTTCGCGTCGGTCACATTCTTGGGAATTGAGCAACCTGAGGCATTAAAATGACCACCACCACCAAATCTGGCGGCGATCGCAGCCACATTAACACCATCACGTGAACGTAAAGAGACGCGAGTATTAGTAGCATCGTGCTCTTTGAGCAGAACACCAACATCTACTCCGCCCGTAAGAAGGGAGTAATCGACCAGACCATCCGATTCGGACGAGTCGGCGCCGGATTCGGTTAACATAGCACGCGTGAGCGACAGCACACAGACAGAGTCTTTATGATGGAACTCGATAGTATTGAGAACTCGCGCAGTCAACCTCATAGTGGACTGGCTGAGTTCGTAGTAGACGTGATCACAAATGGCGCTGGAATCAGCGCCAGCTCTGATAAGCTCACCAGCTACCTGCATCGTACGCGGCGACGTGGATTTGTATCGGAATCTACCCGTGTCTGTAAGGATCGCAGTATACAACTGTGTGGCCACCGAAGCATCAATTTCATAACCTACGGCAGCAAGATATTCGTACACCATCTCCCCTACCGATGACCGCTCAGGCTCAATCCAGTTCACAACACCCAGAGCGCTTGAATCTCGATGATGGTCGATGCAGATAATTGTTACGTCATCTCCCAATAGTGATGCTGCCTGTCCAATCCGTTCAAAACTCGGACACTCAAGTAACACCGCCGTGTCAACGCGCGTGTCTGCAGGAAGCGAATTAAAAGCCAGGATATTCTGAACACCGTCAAGGAACTGGTACTTAGCGGGAATATCCCTGTCACGCACCAGTACAACGTCTTTGTTCAGATGCTTGAGATAAGCCGCGAAAGCCAACTGGGACCCGATAGCGTCACCATCGGGATCGATATGGGACACAACCAAAATCCGACTGCCGCGCTCAATGATCTCTCTTATCTCTGAGTGGGGAATGACTGAGGAAATCGTCTGTGTTTTGCTAGCGCGTGTCATTATTTATCTCATTGAGTAAACGCTCAATGCGAAGGCCTTCTTCAACTGATGGATCAAACTTGAATCTCAGTTCCGGGATGTGTCTCACCCGTAAGTTGCGTCCGATTGCTCCCCGGATCTTCCCGGCCTGTTGCTGAAGGTACCTATCTGCTTCGCGGCGATCATGCTCCTGACCCAAAACGGAATAGTATACAGTCGCCTCACGAAGGTCATTGGTCAGACGCACATTGGTAAAGGTTACCATAGCTGAGAGGTTTTCCGAAAGCTCGGTCTCAAGCAGAGTGGAAATATCCCGCAGGATTTGCTCACCCAGTCGGGTTGATCTTCGAAACTGTCTCACTCCTAATACGACTCCGTCCGGTAGTCAGCAAGGACTACATCATGGAAACCATCAATCTTGTTTATGACCTTCGCAGTGACTTGATCTGCAAAGGCACTATTATTGGCAACGACTGCCATTCCAAGTACCGCCGTTCGGTGGGAATCATTCTCGTCAACTTCGGCTACCGAAACGTTGAAGGAATTACGAACCCTAGTGATCAGGGACTTCAGAATACGCCGTTTCTCCTTGAGAGACTGAACCATAGGCAGATCCAGATGAATCTTCGTTACGACCGTTACCAAGAACGTCTACTCGATCGAGTCCAAAGTTCGAGCCTCTTCAATAAGTTCAAAGAACTCAAGAGTATCACCAACTTTGAGGTCATTGTAGTTCTCAAGGCCGATGCCACATTCGAAACTCTCTTTAACCTCGCGCGCGTCGTCCTTGAACCGCTTAAGAGAACTAAGCTGACCGGTATAAATTGACTTGCCGTCGCGGACCAGACGGCACTTGTCTTTTCGCTGTACACGTCCGGTAGTGATATAGCAACCCGCAATAGTCCCGATCTTGGGTACTTTGAAGAGATCGCGCACTTCGGCAGAACCGACAAAATTCTCCGAGATCGTGGGAGCCAGCATACCCTCCAGAGCTTTCCGAACGTCCTGCTCGGCCTCATAGATAACCTCGTACCGGCGTACATCGACCTTTTCCTTCTTGGCCGCCTCGCGTGCCCGGACATCCGGACCGACCTGGAAGCCAATAATAACAGCATCCGAGGCCGTGGCCAGAAGAACATCAGACTCGGTTACAGCACCGACCGCCATATGGATGATGTTCGTCTTGACTTCATCGGTAGCAATTTTACCCAAGGTGTCGGCAAGCACTTCTACCGATCCGTCAACATCTCCCTTAATAATCAGCCGCAGTTCCTTGATCTGGCCTTCCTTGATACGGTCGAACACCTTGTCGAGGGTCATACGCCCATGCGCACGGCGAGCATCGTGCTCGCGCTTGATCTGGGCTCTCTTGATTGAGATTTCCTTGGCTTCCTGCGCACTCGCCACTACCATAAAACTGTCCCCAGCTTGGGGAACACCGCCAAGACCAGTTATCTGGGCCGGACGGGATGGACCAACAGATTTGACTGACTGGTTTTTATCATCAGTGATAGTTCGAATGTGACCACTGAAGACACCGGCAACGATCGAGTCAGTAACTTTACAGGTACCTTTCTGTATCAAGACGGTAGCTACCGGCCCTCTTCCCTTTTCGAGACGAGAGTCAACTATAACACCCTGACCTCTAATTTCGGGGTCGGCCTCAAGGTCCATCATCTCAGCCTGAAGCAGAATCATCTTAAGCAAATCGTCAACGCCAGTACCCACCTTGGCCGATATCTCGACCATGATTGTCTTACCACCCCACTCCTCAGAAATGAGATTATGATTAGCCAGCTGGGTACGAACCTGGTCAAGGTCGGCATTTGGTTTATCTATCTTATTGATGGCCACTATAATAGGTACGCTCGCGGCCCGAGCATGATCAATAGCCTCGACGGTCTGCGGCTGAACGCCATCGTCGGCCGCGACGATTAGTACGATGATATCTGTAATCTGCGTCCCACGGGCACGCATAGCGGTGAACGCCTCGTGTCCGGGAGTATCCAAAAAGGTGATTCCATTCCCGTCGAAGTCAATTTCATAGGCTCCGATGTGCTGGGTAATTGCCCCCGCCTCGCCAGCGACTACGTTGGTATGCCGAACATAATCCAGCAATGAAGTTTTGCCATGATCTACATGACCCATAATAGTAACGACCGGGGCACGGTGCACCATATTGGCTTCCTGTTCGTCCTCACGAGCGACATCACCAGCTTCGGCCATTTGCTTGATCTCAAAACCAAACTCAGCGGCGATCATCTCGGTAGTATCAAGATCCAGTCGCTGATTGATCGTGGCCATCATACCCAACTCAAAGAGCTTGGCAATCAACTCAGCCGCTTTTCGATCCATCAGCCGGGCCAGTTCGGCCACTGACATGAACTCGGTTACTTCGATTACGTTGGTTGGTGCCGCATCATCGGTGGAATCTCCACCACCCTTGGGGAAATGTCTTTTTTGTTTGGTGCCGCGAAGATTGGCCATCGTTGATTTGAAGGTCTTAGCAACTGCGGCCCGATCGACAGTGTGACGGCCTTTGCGTTTGCGGCGGTCCTTGCGCTTTTTCTTTTTCTCGATTTTGCGCATGATACCGGCAACCGAGGATTTTGCATCGTTGACTTTGATGCCACCGATTCTGGTTGATACGGCCGTCGGAGAAGGTTTTGCGGCGATTGACTTCGTCCGCTGCTGCATTTCCTTCTTGGCTTCCTTCTTGGACTCCTCGAATTTCTTTTTGACGGCTGCCACCATAGGGGTCGTGGCTATCGACATATGCGACTTCGGTCCAAATTTAAGGTCGCGGAGCACAGACAACATCGCATTGGATGATATCTTGTAATCCTTTGCCAACTCGTAAATGCGTTTCTTCTTCTTCTCAGGCACCATGTATTATCGCTACCTCCATGCGGTCAGATACTCTATACGCTACCGAACCGATCACTTCGATTCCGTTTCCTCTTCGGGCATCTCGTCATCAGTAACACTCGCCTCAACACTTTCTTCCTCTACGTCGTCAAAATCAGGAGCTGTTGCTTCAGGTACATCATCAACTTCTGTGACGTAGCTGTCGTCATCTATGAAGACATCTTCGGCTGTAAGCTTCTCTTCTTCTTTCTTATCCTCAACTTCATCACTCTTCTCTTCTTCCTTCTTACGTTGGGCATATTCTTTCTCGATCTCTGCAACCATCGCCTTGGCCCGTTCACTCAGCTTCTCAGCTGATTTGGGACCCAGCCCTTCAACCTTGACCAGAGACTCCAAAGAAGTCTGCGCCAATCTCTGCACCGAACTGATATCGATTTCGATGAGGCGCTCCTGGAGCTTTGCCCCCACACCGTCAAGCTGAGCAATTGGCATTAGCATCTCGGCTTCACGATGCTGGGATTCATTGTAATCCGTTTCCGATACAATGTTGACTTTCCAGCCTGTAAGCTTGGACGCTAGTCTGGCATTCTGTCCGTTGCGACCGATAGCCAGCGACAGCTTCTCATCTTCCACAGCAACCGTCATCTTGGTTTCATTATGATCGATATCGATATTGACAACCCTGGCCGGGGCCAGGGCACGGGTCACAAATAGCTCGGAATTGGAGGAATAAGGCACGATATCAATGCGTTCGTTGTTGAGCTCTCTTACGATCGACTGCACCCGTACACCCTTAATGCCCACACAGGCACCGACTGGATCTACGCGGTCATCCGATGACAGCACAGCCACCTTGGACCGTTCGCCAGGTTCCCGAGCGATCTTCTTAATCTCGATGACTCTCTCGTATATCTCAGGAACCTCCAATGCAAAGAGTAGCCGGACAAACTCGGCACTCACCCGTGACAGAATAATCTGAGGACCGCGCATGGATCTTTGTACATCCAGGATAAAGGCACGAATACGATCCCCCTGTCGGAACTTCTCCCGAGGAATCTGCTCTTTGACGGGAAGAATGGCCTCGCCCCGTCCCAGATTAACAATAACGTTACCCTTGTCAATCTGCTGCACCACACCCGATACCAGTGTGTTCACCTTGTCGATGAACTCATTATAAATACGATCACTCTCGGCTTCGCGGACTTTCTGGATCAGTATCTGTTTAGCAGCCATGATGGCGTTACGACCAAACTCCATCTCGTAGTCGATGTAAATCTCGATTTCATCACCGACTTCAGCCTCAGGGTCCATATCCTGGGCTTCGGCCAATGTGATTTCAATATTGGCGTCCTCGATCTCGGCAACAACCTGCTTGGTCGCAATCATAAGCAGTTCATTCGCCGCACGATCGAACCGAAATGAGATATTATCGGTAAAGGTGTATTTCTTCTTGGCAGCAGCCAGAAGACTGACCTGCAAAGTATCAAGTACAGCATCAAACTCGAGGTTTTTCTCGCGAGCGATAAGAGTCATCGCTTCAATCATGTCAAAGGCCATTACACCATCTCCATCAAAAGACGATTTTCGCCTGCTTAATATCCGCAAGCGGAACTATAGTAGTCTGCTCTTTCTCCCGCAAAGTGACTTCACTTTCGGTGGCACTGATAATTTCACCGGTTAACTTCTTCCGGGACTTATCAGCAAATTCCACGCGAACAGTTTCACCCGTACGGAACTCAAAATCACGCGCTTCGGTCAACGGCCGGTCAAGTCCCGGTGACGATACCTCAAGCGTATAACCGTGCTCAAACCAATCGGTTCCATTGATCACATCACCAGCAACCCGCGACAGACGAGCACACTCATCGAGGGTCAGGTCTTTCTTCGAATAAATGAACAGCCGTAAAGTATTATTCCGTTTGTACCTCGACAGAACGAGGTCCACAATTGCACATTCTTCCGCCGCTAACGGCGCTTCAAGCAACTTCGCAATACTCTCTTTCAGTTCACTGTCATTCATCGATTCATCACCATACACAAAGAGTGGGCCATAGACCCACCCGAAGCTAAGAAATATAGCTCTCAGTCCATTGTCGCGCAACAAAATAATACATCATTTGAGGGTTTGCGAATGTTCCTTTGCGCCCACCACAAGACCTCATCCCTGTCCTAGGTCTTTACCCCTATGCCTCTTTCTTTCATCGACTTACCACCAATCACTACTCATGCAGACAGGTCGATCAAGTCAATCGGGACTGACAAGTATTAGCCGGATGGAACTTGGCGTCAAGAAATCTGTTGCCCTTTAGTTGCGGAAGTGTTATTTACGTTCTGCATCCGCACCAATGTGCCCCCGTGGTGTAACGGATAACGCGGCGGCCTCCGGAGCCGTAAATTCAGGTTCGATTCCTGACGGGGGTACCATTAATGAATCAATCAACCGTACTGAATAATTTGATACTCGTGCAAGAGTTACAGCATATTTCAGTATAGAAACGTCGCAATCACAGCCAACCAGATAATAGCCGAAGCAGTAATAGCCCTCGTCATATTCCGGCATACCAACAGAAAAAGCACTGTGAACAGCAGGGCAATGCCAATCCTAGCGGTCCAGCGTTCAAGGTGAGAAATTGAAAGACCATCGCCCAACAGTACGATGGCAGCCACCGCCAAACCGAGATAGATCATCCAGAAGGCACCTTTGGTTCCCTTTGTCTGTGCCTGTGGCTGTTCATTGCTCACGATTGTACTCCTTGAGGAAGTTCTCAATTCCTTTACATATCCCCTTGGCAATTCGATAGCGAAAGCGGCCTGTCTTGAGGTTTGCTTCCTGCTCTGGAATCATCATAAATGCGCACTCTACCAGAACCGCCGGATACTGGGTAGGCCTAAGGACAGCAAGGTTGCCATGATACAGGCCATGATCGTCCAGATCGGTAGCCTTCACCAACTCAGGGTGGATAGCACGAGCCAGGTTCAACGAATGGGGATGATAGTAATATACCGATGTGCCGTTATTGACAAACGGATTCACGCCATCCGGCAGAGCATTGTTGTGAATCGATATGAACAGATCGGCATCGTGTGCCCAGGCAATAGCCGGTCGATCATAAAGGGGGACATGGCTGGTGTCGGAACGAGTCATCACCACTGTGACGCCCTTCTTACGAAGCATCTTTTCCAGCACCAGCGCGATGCCAAGATTAGCTTCCGCTTCGGTATATCCGGTCGCTCCTATTGCCCCGGGATCCCCCGAATGGCCAGGATCGATAACGATGGTTTTGCCGTGCAGACGGTTAATATTCTGCGGGGGACGGTTGAGCTGGAACACAAAAGTACTGCCCTCGTAGTAGCTGTCGTACCCCCATATATCCCGAGTGAGTTGAAGAGTCAGTTCATATAGCCCCGGTTCAGGCTGGAACCAAGTGATAATGTCAATCAGTTCATCATTGGCATCGTAGCGTATCCAGTCAGTGTCGCTGGTCACGCCGTAGAGGCGAATACGAATAATGCGACGATTCTCTTCCTCAACTCTAAACAAGTGCTTGCCAGAAAGAGCACACTTCAATACCACTCGGTCAGAATAACTGCGAGTGCGAAGAGAAACCAGATGGGATTGGGGCGGAAGATCTCCTTTGGGCAACTGTTCAACAGATTCGTGGAAAGCCCAACCCACCTGTGTTGCGGAGAACCGCAGCATGTACCACTCCCCTACCCTGCCAACCGCTAAAGCCTCGACACCCTGCGGCTGAAATAGGGCGAGGTAGCCTTTACGAGGTCCGTGACGAATGATTTGCACCGTGTCGGTAAAACGAACTGTGAACGGATACTCGGCACTATTGAGTGTTACCGAATAGCTACTGCCGGCGGAGATAATCGTGTCCGGTAAGGATAGATTCCCCAGATCAAGACTGTCGCGCTGGAGTTGCGTTGACAGAAAATATCGAGCGAGTATGCTATCCCGACACGGTGGTGCAAGATGATATTCAAGTCTGATTGCGCTATCTGTTCTCACCGAATTTGGAACATCGTAGAAACCCGTGTAGATGCCTTTTATTTTCAAAGAATCTGGTACAGCCCCAATCCCAAAAACTGACTCGCCCCAATATGACTGCATCTGCGGATCGATCTCAGTCATGGGCACAGTATCAACCACACCCGGTATAGAAAAGGAAACGTCACAGCCGGGTGTGGCCTGGAATGAAACAACAAGACGATTACCGGTGGTTAGGTCGAGATCGCCGGAATATAGACGACGTTCGGAGCCTATCTGAAGGGAATCTGTCGGAAACGAAGTCAGCGGCATCGGAACGATCACAGCTACGGTGGCGGATAATGTCGTAGATTCGGAATGAATATCATGCTTCTGCCGATTACGATTTCGCAAATCTTTGTCGCTGAGCTCAAGTCGGGCTGTAACATTGAACTCAAAATCCCCCGGTTCCACCGGGACATATGCAAGAAAGCCACCACCCTCGTGGACCGATACACAGTGTCCATTTATGTCCACACTCCAGTTATCTCCGAAACTAATTGAGCCAATGTTGCCGAAGACAAAGGTCGAATCTGTCGCGCCGATGACCTGGCTGTCTTTGGGGTAAATAACGGTAAGAATTGGCTCCTCATTAGCAGACAATGAGGCTGGCAGCCACAGCATGATTGTTGTCAGGCAGAATGGTAGGAATAACCGGAGAAACAACGTTCCCGTCCTACTCGGCAATATATCGTTCGACCACTTCGCGGCGCAATTTGGGACCGCCGATGATTTCCCTATCGACATTAATAGACTCCCTGTCATAACGAATGCCGCGAGCAATATCATCCTCAAGCAGTAGCGGGCCATCAAGATCGAAGTAATCCGCCCGGGATGACATGTATACTGACTGAGCGATGCCGACTGAAGATTCCACCATGCAGCCAAGCATCACCTTCTTCTTATTCTCATGAGCTTTGTCAGCTAGATTGATCGCCTCCAGAATACCGCCGCACTTTTCCATCTTGATGTTGATGCCATCAACGTAATTGTAATACTGTTCAAAGTCATCGCCAGCATTGAGTCCTTCGTCCATGATGAGTTCCACACCTTCTGTCTTACCCTTCAAATGAGGCCACTCTTCCACAAACTCCGCATCAGTAGGTTGCTCGATGACCTTGATGCCTTTGCTGGCCAGATGGTAGATCATCTCTTCCGCCTTGGCGCAAGACCACGCACCATTGGCATCAACCCGAAGTTCCCGTCCTTTCACCTGTTTCAGGGCATCAAGAATCATCACATCTTTCTCGTGCCCCATCTTGATCTTAATGATCGGATAATCACTGTTATTGATGGCTGTGATCATCTCTTCCGGAGAGCCGATCGAAACGGTCACAGAACTACGAATACCCACCGGGCTGCCCAGTTCGAGAATCTCCCACGGGTACCGGCGTGACTCACCAGACAGGTAGTGTAAAACAGCACCGACCAGCGCTGCCTTCGCGGTGGCGTGAATATGAAAACGGCTGATTTCTTCGAGAGTGCTCATACTGATCTCCTCCAGATCGCCGAGAAGTCCGACACCTTTCATGAGTTCAGCTTGTATGTCATCAACGCTGGGACCATAATGCACAGAACCGGAAGCTTCGCCGCTGTATCTGTTATTTATGATTGCCAGCAGATTTGTCTTGACGCTTGTCTCTCCCTTGGATACGACAAACTTGCGCTTGAGCGGAAGTGCGATCTTAACAGCGTCTATATGAATCATTGAAGTACTCTCCTTGCTTGCACAAACTCTCGGTCAAGATCGGCCCGGTAGTCGGCGTCTTCAGTCGACAGTGACTCGATCCGCACTCCACCACTCCCACGCGAGGCATGAATAAAGCGGTTGCGATCTATAGCCAAAGCAACATGTCGGTCAAAGAACAAAAGGTCACCACTTCTTACACCCTCACGCGCAACCTCACAGCCTGTTATCACCTGATCCACAGTATCTCGCGGCAGGACCAAGCCATAGCTACCGTACACCGCCTGGACCAATCCGGAGCAGTCAAAACCCATAGGACTAACACCGCCCCACAAATAAGGAACTCCCAGAAACTTTCTGCCCTCCGCGACCAATCGAGGTCCGGTCACCTTTTTGGCATTACTACTGTTTATCGGCCGAAGATTTCGTCCCTTGACGAAAAGACCAGTACGACCGGGAAGATTAAGGCGAACCAGTTGTTTGACCTTACCCTTGATGGCGAGATGAGTACCGTAGTACAGCACATACGGCGCAACGGATCGACCAGATGTATTGTAGATGCGAGTCTTCGAGGTGACCAGAACTCTCCGAGGGCAGCTACAGTACCCATCGTAATCCTGTTTAGAACCAATCAGAGCAACAAAACGCGCATCTACCCAGCCAGAATAACCATCCATTTGTCGAATCCGTAAAAAGCCGGATTCTGATTTACCAACCCGAATACTTTCGCCGAACAGTAATTGACTGATACGCTCACTGTGGTGACCCGGCTCGGCTCTCAGGTCAAGAAGATTGGTTGTAATCCATCCATATCGCATGAGAGAATGCTACGAGTCGACTGTCAGTCAGGCAACAAAAACAGCCGATGGCGAATTCGGGACATAGAAGATAAAACGCGGCAGACAAGGAAGTCTCCCGCGGATAGATAACATTATTTCCGGTTGCGCAACTAAGCCCGCATCTTCGCCAGAAGTCCGTCCATCAGGCGTAATGCCTCCTGGATATTCTCAACTGAATTGGCGTATGAGAATCGTAGAAATCCCTCGCCATACTCACCGAAACATGTTCCAGGCAAACAGGCCACACCGCAATCGTCAAGCAATCGGTCGGCTAATACTTGAGCCGTGAAGCCGGTGCCAGTGATGTTCGGGAAAACATAGAAAGCACCCTGTGGCATCAGGCACGAAACGCCGTCAATCGCGTTCAACCCATTGACAATTGCCTCGCGGCGACGCCGGAACTGAACCATCATTTTTTCCACGTCATCCTGCGGACCGGTCAAACCTTCGATAATTCCAGCTTGAGCAAATGTGTTCGTGCAGGAGAAGTTATTGATTGCAAAGGTGAACAGGTATTCCGCTAGTTTTTCGGGAACGACTGCAAACCCCAATCGCCAGCCGGTCATCGCGTATGTTTTTGACATGCCGTCGATGAGTATCGATCGTTTCAACGCCCCCGGGATAGAGCCGACAGACTCAAAGGCCACGTCGTAGATAATGCGCGAGTATATTTCGTCAGCCAGAATCCAAAAATCATATTCTTCAGCCAACTCGTAGATAGTTTGAAGGTCTCCCTTTGTCAGGATACCGCCAGTCGGATTCTGAGGTGAATTGATAACCAACATGCTAGTTTTGGGGTTCACCAGTTCCTTGAGTTCGTCAATATCAAACCGGAAGTCTTTCTCCATACGAAGATGCATTGAAACCGGTTTGGCACCGATGAAGTTTGAGACTGACTCGTAGGTGGGGTAGCCCGGATTGGGGACAATGACTTCGTCGCCGGGATTGATTGTAGCCATCATGCAAGTGAATATGACCGGCTTGACACCGGGCATTACTACCAGATGCTCAGGACCGATATCAATATTGCGTGTTCGGGCCATATACTCGGCAGCTACTTTTCGTGCCTCAATAACTCCGGCCGACGGGCTGTAGTGGGTCTGGCCATTCTTAATTGCCCTGATAGCAGCTTCACAGATATTCTGAGGAGTGTCAAAATCTGGCTCGCCGATCTGGAGATGAATAATCTTGCGGCCTTCTACCTCCATCTGTTTGCACTTGGCCAGCACTTCAAACGCGCCTTCTCCGGTCATACGTCCTATGGCATCACTAAATTGCATAGTTGCCTTCTTTCATCTATAGCTTTAGTAGCTCAATTGCCTTACTTGCAATGTGTTCCGCTGCCACTCCGAACTTTCTGATCAATTGCCATGGTCTCCCTGACTCGCCGAAACGATCCTCAATGCCAATCATGTCAAATGGCAACGGTCTGTTGTCCAGGGTTCGTTCGCACATAATAGCCGCCGCCACTAGTCGTCCCAGACCACCCACCTGATGTTCCTCGGCCGTCAGAATCGCACCGGTTTCAGTGGCGGCTCTGATTATCGCCTCATTATCAAGCGGTTTAATAGTGTGCATATTGATCACACGCGTCTCAACACCATGTTCTTCTTTGAGGATACATGCCGCTCTGAGCGCCTCGGCGACTTCGGGACCACATGAGATCACCGTAATATCCTCGGCTTCATTTTCATATTCAGATGCTGGTATAATCTCAAATGCATCGACGAGTTGTTTTGCATCGCCATCTCGAAGGCGAAAGATATTGGCTTCTCCGAACCGGAGAGGGCTGTTTTCATTGGTGATAATGGGCGTGGCTTCACGAGCGTAGCGCAGGTATTTTGGTCCCACCACATCGAAAAGCAATATACTGGTCATCTTCTCGGTCTCGATGGCGTCAGACGGCACGGCCACATGCATATTGGGTAGACCAACCATTTGAAAGAGAGCTTCCAGTTCCTGATGCGTCGCTCCGTCCGGAC
The DNA here is from genome assembly GCA_019038695.1 of Candidatus Zixiibacteriota bacterium. NCBI lineage: Bacteria > Pseudomonadati > Candidatus Zixiibacteriota > Candidatus Zixiibacteriota bacterium. The sequence continues at coordinate 14,258 of JAHOYZ010000009.1, read as the reverse complement.
CAACCGATATTCCACCATGCGCACCAACGACAAACACATTAAGATCGTTGTAACAGACTGAGACACGGAGTTGATCGAGGTTACGAGCCGAGGAAAAAACACCGTAGGTGCCGAACACGGGAAACTTACCCTCTTTGGCGAGACCAGCCGCAATCGTAGTAGCATTCTGCTCGGCTATACCAACCGAGATGAAACGCCTTTCTCTATCGGGATGATTCTTACAGAAATCAAGGATATTGATGGAACCAGAAATATCGGCACCGATACAAACGATACGTTCATCATCACCATACCGCTCAAGCGCTCGACCGAAACCCAGACGAGTAGGTAACATCTCAACTTTCATCGAATCGGAAGCATTCCACCAGTAGTTCCGAGAGAACTTCGGCATAGCCTCGGAGACTGAAGACTCAGCCTTTTTATCGAACTCCTGTGCGTATGCAAACATGGAGTCGACGTCGAATGCGCCGGCAAGTCCGAGTTCGTTCAGCAGGCAATCAAGTTCTTCCCTGTTCGGAACTCTGCCGTGCCAGCCCACCTCGTTTTCCATGAAAGACACACCCCTACCTTTGACAGTATTACAGATAAGAACCACCGGTTTACCGGTATCATTATGATTACGGGCAAAATCAAGTTTGGCAACGATGTCAACCATGTCGTGACCATCAACATCAAGCACATGCCAGCCGAAGGAACGATACTTGTCATCGAGTGGATCGATGTCCAGGACATCCTTCGTGGTGCCGTCAATCTGGAGTCGGTTTTTGTCGATGATCAACACCAGATTGTCCAGACCATGGTGTGAGGCTGACATCGCCGCTTCCCAGATCGAGCCCTCCTGCTGTTCGCCATCGGAGCTTATTATAAAAGTCTTGAACTCTTGTTTGTCCAGTCTGGCTGCCAACGCGATTCCGACTCCCACCGAAAAACCCTGTCCGAGTGATCCCGAAGATATTTCTACTCCGGGTAGATCCTTTGCGTGGGGATGACCCTGCAAGGGCGAAGTCAGTTTACGGAGTGTGACAAGTTCCTTCTCGGGGAAATAACCAGAGACAGCCAGTGCCGTATACAAGGCTGGTGCTTTGTGACCCGCCGACCAGATGATACGATCACGATCAGCCCAGTCGGGCTTGGCAGGATTATGGCGGGCAACTCCGAGATAGAGAGCGGCGCAGATATCCATGATGCTGAGCGTACCCCCGGAATGTCCCGAACCGGCCGCGCAGAGTGCAATTTCACTGAGACCACGCATATAGTTGGCGCGTTCGCGCAATTGGTCTACAGAATACTCTGGAAGGGTTGTCTTTGATTGGGCAGATGACATTCAGTTTCCCGTTTCACACTGACATGTCGAACTCGTCGAATCGTTCGCAGTTGCCTTCAAGTTATCTGCGGCCGGGCCTGCTACCAGTACCTTATGTATCGAGCTGGTTCCAGAAACGAAGCATCTTTTTTCGAAGCACCGCCAGCGATCCATTGTTGAGAATAACGCGATCCGATCTCTCCTTGTATTCTCGTAAGGACAGTTGAGCGTGCTGTCTTGCTTCAGCATCCGTCCGCGCCATTCCACGAATCACCAAGCGCCTGAGACGATCTTCCAGCGCAGCATGAATGACCAGCACAAAATCAACTTCATCATCCATATCCCAGTTCAGAAGCAACGCGGCATCAATAACAACTACGTTGTGGGTTTTCTGGAGAGATTGCACTCTTAGGCGCAACTCTTTCAATAGATACGGATGAACAAGTTGATTCAAAGCCGTTTTGGTTTGCTCTGTCTGAAAGGCCCGCGTGGCGAGTTTCTTACGGTTTAGCATTCCGTTGGAGTCAATGATATCCTTGCCAAAACGACGAGCCAGTTTGCGGCGAAGTACATCAGATCTGTTCACAACCTGGCGACCGATCAGGTCAGCATCAACAATAGCTGCCCCACACGATTTAAGGATACTTGCGGCTGTCGATTTGCCGCCACCAATCTGTCCGGTCAGGCCAATGATCATAAGTCTAATAAACAACGAACGGGAGGCAGGAGCAAGCGGTGTTTCAAAATGGTGGTCTGTTTCGAAGACAGTCACCCTTCGATTACTTGAAATGACAGTGCGCACTGCCGTCGATATTGTCAAAGTTATCCTGGGCTTATTGCAGAGTCGTCCCTCGCTCAGATCAAGAAAACACTACGCATCCTACTTAGCGTCAAGCCAGTTCTCCCCTACACCCATATCGACAACGACCGGAACTATCAGCTTGATAGCTTTTTCCATCTCACGCTTGACGAGTCTGCGGACTCTATCAAGTTCATCGCGATGAACGTCAAACACTAATTCGTCGTGAACCTGAAGTAGCATTTTCGATTGCATCGGAACCAGCTGATCGTGGATACGGATCATGGCCACCTTAATCATGTCGGCGGCCGTCCCCTGAATTGGCGTGTTGATAGCCACCCGCTCGGCAAATTGACGAACGTTGTGATTGCGGTCATGAAGACCCGGCAGATTCCGCCGCCGGCCATACATTGTTATCACATACCCTTTGTCACGACCGAACTGCTTGGTTCGATCCATATACTCTTTGATACCCGAATAGCGTTCCAGGTAAGTATCGATAAACTGTCGCGATCCCGCCAGATCAAGTTCCGTCTGTTGTGCCAGTCCAAAGGCACTGACACCGTAAATCACTGCGAAATTGGCCGTCTTGGCCGCGCGGCGTTGTTCGGAAGTCACCTGCTCAATATCAACTCCATAGACCTCAGCGGCAGTTCGAGAATGAATATCCTCTCCCTTGCGGAAGGCGGCGATCAAACTGGGATCATCAGACATGTGAGCCAGTAATCTGAGTTCGACCTGAGAATAGTCTGCTACCAACAAGATGTGGTCATCGTCACGCGGAACAAAAGCCTTGCGAATCTGGCGACCTTCTTCGGTTCGCACCGGTATATTCTGAAGATTAGGGTCGGTCGAGGACAACCGTCCCGTGGTGGCTACCGATTGATTGAACGAAGTATGCACTCGGCCGGTGTTTGGATCGACCATCTTTGGTAAGGCATCAATGTAAGTACTCTTGAGCTTGGTAAACTGTCTGTATTCCAATACGAGTTTCGGAAAAGGATTTAACAGCGCGAGTTCTTCAAGCACCCTGACATCGGTTGAGTAACCCGTTTTCTTCTTTGTTTTTCCTTTGGAGGGCAGGCCGAGCTTCTCAAAGAGTACATGCGAGAGCTGTTGCGTAGACTTGATATTGAACTCGCCTCCTGCGATTTCGAATATCTGGTCCGTCAGTCCAACAAGTTTGCCCTGCATGTTGGCTGAAAGCTTCTTCAAAAGAGCGGTATCAACCCGAATACCCTCTTCCTCCATCGAAGTCAACACCTTTACCAATGGTAGTTCGATGTTGTAATATAGGTTCTGCTGATCCTGCTCGTGAATCAAACTTGCCAGAGCGCCGCGCAGACGGAAAGTATAGTCCGCATCTTCAGCAGCATAGCGAGTGGCCAGATTGACTGGCACGGTTGCGAATGATCTCTGCTTCTTCCCCGTACCGATTAGTTCGGTGATCGGTTGCATGCGATAGTCGAAGTGCTTCAGTGCCAGAAAGTCGAGTGAGTGCCGACTAGTGGGATCGGCAACATAGGAACCGAGCATGGTATCAAAACTGACCGGTTCGATTTCAACGTCATAGCGATGCAGGACCTCAATGTCGTATTTAATGTTCTGTCCGCATTTCTGAACTTCAGGGTTCTCCATCAAACCCTTAATTTCTGCGAGTGCTTCATCGAAAGGAAGATTGGCCTCTTTGTCGTCATGTCCCAGCGGAACGTAATATGCTACGCCCGCTTCCTTACACAACGAGACACCAACCAAATTAGCGTTGCGGGCATCAAGGGAAGTTGTCTCAGTATCTACTGCGATCTCCCTGGCAGAAGCCATCTCTTTCAGCATCTTTCTCAGATCATGCATGCTGTCGATGAGTAGATAGCTCGCGTCGGGTGGCTTGGTTTCCGTAAGTTCAACCATCTCGGCATCGGTGGCTGGAAGAATGTCTCTGAGAAGCCTGGTGAACTCCAACTCCACGAACAATGATTTGGTTTTCTCGTAGTTAAATGGTCGCCTGGCCATCTGTTCCATATCGCAGTCAAGTGGTACATTGGTAACAATCGTTACCAGGTCACGAGACAGACGAGCCAGATCAACATTCTCGGTAACTTTCTTGCGCGTGCCGTTGGCTTTAATCTGATCCGCGTTCTCCAGTACACCGTCCAGCGATCCGAATTGCGCTAGCAGAACATCGGCAGTCTTGGGACCGACCCCCGGTATGCCCGGTACATTGTCCGAACTGTCCCCCATTAAGGCCAGTTTGTCGATCACCAGTTCCGGTTGCACTCCGAACTTCTCCTCAACCTCATCCGGCCCCATTTTCGCAGGAGGAGTAGTCCCTGGCTTGGGCGTGTAAATGCGAATGTTGTCACTTACAAGCTGGAAAAAATCCTTGTCGCCAGTCACGCACCAAACATCAAACCCAGCTGCTTCCGCCTTCCGCGCCAGGGTTCCGATAACATCATCCGCCTCGTATCCCTGCTTCTCAAAGTGCATAATGTTCAGTGCCTCAACCGCCTGGCGAATACGCGGCAATTGTGCAACCAGATCGTCGGGCATCTTGATTCTCGTGGATTTATACTCCTCATACTTTTCATGCCGGAAAGTCGGATGAGGCGTGTCCCAAACCACAGCCAGATAGTCAGGTCGTTCACTCTTGATAATCTTTAAGAGCGAGTTGACAAACCCAAACGTGGCCGATGTATTCTCCCCCTTGGAGTTGATGAGCGGATTCCTGATTAGCGCAAAGTAAGACCGGTAGAACATAGCAGAGCCATCAATAAGATAGACGCTTTTCCTTCGGTCGCTCATTGATACAGCCTGTGCGACGCTATATACTCACAGACAGATGCCGGCACGAGTCGGTCAAGAATTACGCCTGATATCCCTTCCTTGAGACTCTGACGAACAAGACTCGAAGAAATATCAACCGGTTCGATTGGAATCAACTCGATGCGATCACATGGAAGTTGCCACTGAGGTCCGAAATCAAAACCGGGACGGGATCCAACCAAGAAAACAACTTCCTCCAGAAGCTCCTCGGGTTTGTGCCATGAAGGCAACTGCCGCAAGTTGTCGGCTCCAATGATGAACCGGAACGAAGCCGTGGTATAGGTCGTTTTGAGTGCCCGAATGGTGTCGAGCGTATAACCAGACAGTTGTTGATCGGCTTCAATCTCACAGATTTCAAAGTCGAGTTGCGGCTCCAGTGCCAGCTTAAGCATGGCAACTCTGTCCTGGTAAGAAGTACTCTCACGTGAGTTCTTACATGGATGGAAGCAGGACGGAATAAAGATGACACCACTGAGGTCCTGAACAATGAGAAGTTGTCGGGCCAGATTCAAGTGACCATTGTGAACAGGATCGAAAGCCCCTCCAAGAATACCCCAGGTACCCCCATCTTCAATGGCCGGCATGTTCTCCCTGTGATTCTGTAAGGTCTTGATGCAAAAGTTTCTCGAGGTACTTACCGGCTTTTGATGATCGGTTATGGTTGGGGAAATCATTTTGAAACTCCTCCCAACACGGACGCGCCTCTGACATCTCCCCATTGTCATAGTACTTCTTGCACCTGTTGAAGGCGGCTTCGACAATCTTCTCCGTTGCCTTGGAGGCCATCTCATGATCAGGGAACACGGCCAGGAAACTCTCGAACTTAAGGCGTGCCTCCTCGTAGTCCTCCAATTTAAACTCCATCAGCGCATAATAATAGGTAGCGAGGGGAGCAAATTCGGTATCAGTGTAGTCATCGATCACGCGTTGAAAATATGTCTTGGCGGCTACGTAGGCCCCTATACGGTCATAGACGATCCCGCTACTATAGAACTTTCTGGCCATCCTGGTACGAGCCGCCAGCAGGTGTTCGCGGGCACCCTCGACCTGATCCGATTCCGGAAAATCAATAAGGAAATCCTCGAAAAGCTTGATCGCACTCTTCAACTCGCTCTGGTCAAGACCGTAATGTCCGGGTGTTGACTCATAGTAGGATACAGCTTTCAAGTATATCGCTCGTTCAAAGAAAGCAGACGACGGATAGTTGAGGGCGAGTCTATTGAACTCGACCGCTGCCAACTGGAAGTCATCGTTTCGGAAATAAGCCATGCCAAGGTAGTACTGAGCAGTATCGACAATAGCATCGCCCGGAAAATTATAGATGACCGCCTGGAACTTCTCAATAGCGTCGAAGTATTTCTTCTTGTCGTACTTTTCCCTACCCAGTTCAAAAGTCTCACGAGCAGTCAGATTAGTCAGGGTCTTGTTGCCACCGCACGATAGCATCAACCCCGTAGCTATTATGATTACCAACACCCGTGTTGTTGCAAAGCCAGTCAGAGTTTTCAAACCCGATATGTCTCCTTGAGCATTTCGTAATAGCGCAGGACCTTGTTGATATAGACCTGGGGAATGGGTTTGTCCTGCCTCATGATTCCCCGCAGACGAGTCTCGCCCATGTTATACGCGGCCAGTGCCCTTTTGATGTCTCCAAACTTGAGTACCTGCTCAAAAAGATGCAGCGTACCCAGTTTGATATTGGCCACCGGTTCAAATAGTGTCTCTGAGCCTTGCCAGTCAACTTCGGTGCGTGTGGCGAGGTCCTTACCTACAAAAGGCACAACCTGCATCAGTCCACGGGCTCCAACATGACTCTTCTGGCCTTTCTTAAATGATGATTCTGTCAGTATTATCGCCAGAATAAACAGCGGGTCATACTGATATCGTTTGCTTTCGGAATAGATGACTTCCGTAAGAGACATGACTTCCTCATCGTTGAAACCGATCTGGAAATCATCAATCGCCTTGAACACCTGAAGTTTCTCTTCCAGCTCAGTGATACGTCCCTGCTGGAAGACAATCTGCTGTTCGAGGCTGTACTTCTCGCTAACCAGATAAACAGCTACACCCGATTGCAGCAGGTAGATGAAGACTACCACTAAGGCCAATGGCTTGGACAGGAAAATGCCCAGCTTCTCATAGTGGATCATATTCTACTCCTCGCTCCTTACAGCGCGCAAATCATAGCCATCTGCTTCAGTGATTCGCACCTGGCAGATTGAACCCACCGTCAGACCATCACCAACAACAGTGACTTCCTGATCAATGTCAGGACAATCCCGCTGAGTACGACCAACGGCGGAACCATCATCGCTTACGGCATCAATAATAACTTCCTGCGTACTGTCTATCAAGGAGTTATTCTTGGCGAAAGCAATTTCCTGTTGCAGGAGCATTAGGCGATCCAGACGCTCAGTTTTGACCTCCTCAGGGACTTGATCAGGTAAGTCAGCACCCGGCGTTCCCTCCTCTGCCGAATAGCAGAACGCCCCGAGCCGGTCAAAAGCAGTTGCCTCAACAAACTGGCACAATTCCTGAAAGTGCTCCTCCGTCTCACCCGGGAAACCGACGATAAACGTGGTTCGCAGTGCTGAATCGGGGCTGGCGTGGCGAATCCGTGAAATTAGATCGGCAATGGCCTCACTATCATTCTGTCGCCCCATAGCGGCCAGAATCCCGGCGTTGATATGCTGCAGAGGCAAGTCAAAATAGGCCAGCGTCTTATTACCGGAGGTCATGTGCTCAATGAGCTCTACATTGAGACCCGATGGATGCAGGTACATAACCCTGATCCACTCCAGCCCACTAAGACTTTCGAGTTCGCTTAACAGGTTCACCAGTTTCGGTCTGCCAGACAGGTTATTGCCCCAGACGGTCGCCTCCTGGGAAACCAGAATCAATTCACGCTTACCGTTATCAATCAGGAATCGGGCTTCGTTAAGAATCGAGTCCATCGGTCGACTGCGATAGCGACCCCGTATCGAAGGGATCGCACAGAACGTACAGCGGCGGTTACAACCATCGGCAATCTTCAGATAGGCATAAGGATACGCGTCTGATATGAAGCGTTGCTTCCAGTCGAGGTAGCTAAGTTCGTCGGCTGCCACCGAAGCATGGGAACGCGAGGAGCCCAAACCCGACATAGCGTCGGCCAGAGCATCGAGTTCCCCTAAGCCGAATACACCATCAAGCTCCGGGATATCGGCCAACAGGTCATGGCCGTATCGTTGTGAAAGGCAACCAGTCGCAAACAGGCGTCGGGCGCCGCCTTCTGTCTTGAGTCGTGCCATTTGTAGGATAGCCTCGATTGACTCCTCCTTGGCCGGAAGAATAAAGCCGCAGGTATTGATAATGACAGCCTCAGCTCCCTCCGCGACATCGACCTGAATATGTCCGGCCTTCAGAAGCCGAGCGGCGATGTAGTCACCATCAACTTCGTTCTTGGGGCAACCCAGTCTGTATATGTAGAACGTCATAACGGGAGACTCAGAACCGGACTACATCCGTGGAATCCGGAAATGATGGAACAAAGAAGCTCTCCACGCACGAATCGGCGAGATCCTGGTTTAGGAAGTGGATGACATTTCGATCTTCATTGATATCGTAGAACTCCATGCTATCCAGCCGTGTGGTTGCTTCAGACACGTACACAGTCAGGGAGTCGGGGAGATCTGAATCATCCGCGCTGGGATTTTTTCCAGTCAGGCGGTATTCCCTGTTCGGAATTGAGACGTGGGTAAAGTACCAGTGATCAAGATTGGTGATGAACGAAATCTCACTCCCTACCCCATCCGAACTGTCGTGCGTTTCTACCAGTACCTGATTGTTCAGCTCTGAGTACGAATAACTGTGTTGCCCATCGTACAGATATTGATCGGGTCCGATGGTTATGTCAAAGCGACCATCAGCGGCAATAACAGCCAAACCGGCAGCAGAATCCGTTTGTTCAAACACAGCCGACTCGACTGTCACCAACAGTTCAAAGTTCACACACACAGCCTTCGCCAGAGATGTCTTGATCAGTTCGAACGCATCAGTCTCCGACTGAGATTCGGTCGAACCAATGACTGACGCCAGGCATACGAGAAGGAATGCTGTTACTCTCATTATGAAACTTATACAGCCAGCATGGCCGGTTAGTTTGATTCTCCACCACCAACCGGAGCTTGGCCCGCATTTTGGAAGAGGGTATCGATATATGTCTGATCGACAAGCACATCACGCGCCTTGGAACCGTCGAAGGCTGAGACAATTCCGGCCTGTTCCAGTTTATCGATCAGTCGCGCGGCACGTTGGTAGCCGATACCGAGCCTCCGTTGCAATAGCGAAACTGAACCTTGCTTATGGCGAATTACGACTTCGCAAGCCTCGCGGAAGAGTGGATCACCAAAATCTACTTCAGTTTCAGTAGTCTCACCACTGGCTTGAGTGATGCTCTCAAGCGCCAGCATTGGCAATCCCTGGTCCTTAATAAACCCAACGATACGATCCGTTTCCTCATTCTGGAGGAAGGCACCGTGCAAACGAGTTGCTTCCGGTTGCCCCGGATGGAGGAACAGCATGTCTCCGTTCCCTAACAATTTCTCGGCTCCGTTACCATCGATAATCGTACGAGAATCAACCTTCTGGGATACCTGAAAAGCAATCCGGGCTGGGAAGTTAGCCTTTATCAAGCCGGTGATAACATCCACCGACGGACGTTGGGTAGCCAGAATCAGATGTATTCCGACCGCACGGGCCATCTGAGCCAGTCGCGTAATTAGTAACTCCGTCTTGGACGAATTGGTAGACATCAGTAGATCCGCCAATTCATCCACCATAATTACAATGTATGGCAACTGCTCTTCGGGACTCTTCTGTTTCTTGTTGAAATCTTCGATATTGCGCACTGAGGCATTGGCTAGCTTGCGATAGCGCCCTTCCATCTCGACAACAGCGTCAGCCAACACTTTTTCGGCTCGACGAGGATTGGTGACCACAGGACGTCCCAAATACGGAATGCCTGAATAGATGGTCAGCTCGAGCATCTTAGGATCGACCATAATGAAGCGCACCTGGTGCGGGTGCAGGCGATACATCAGCGAAGTCACAATTACATTGATACAGACTGATTTGCCTGAACCAGTGGCTCCGGCAATAAGTAAATGAGGCAGTTTGGCCAGATCGGTCACATAGGGTTCGCCGGCGGTTGTCCGGCCGAGAGCCAACGGCAGACGCAGCTTCGCATCGTTGAAGGCAGGCGAACTTATAATATCTTTCAAAAACACAGTCTGGGCGTTACGGTTGGGGATTTCCACTCCGACGGCCGCCTTGCCCGGAATCGGCGCAATTATGCGAATACGTTTGGCTTTCAGGGCCAGAGCTAAGTCATCCGACAAATTGATGATCTGGTTAACCTTTATGCCGGTACCGGGTTTGAATTCATACCGTGTGATCACCGGTCCGGGATAACGATCAATCTCCCCTTCAATCTTAATCCCAAAAGTCTCCAGAGTCTCTCGTAGCATCCGGGCTGTGAAAGCCAGTTCATCACTACTGACTGCAGATCCGGGATGAGGATTGTCATCAAGCAGGTCCAATGTCGGATAGCGGTACTCCATCGAAGACACTTGAACCTGTTTGGCCGCCTTTGGACGGGACGTGCGTGGTCGAGGTGGTCGCTCGAAATCGTCCGATTGAGCTTCATCATGCTCGTCGTCCGTCTCTACCTCCCCATCGGCCTCTATCTGTTCCTGCAGTTCATCAGAGAACTCAGATTCAGCATTTTCTTCGTCGTTTCCGGTACGTATCAATCGGGTGAACCACTTGAAGGAAAAGAACCAGCCAAGTCCTCCCCGAAGTGAACTGCCGATAGAGGTTAGAATGTGAGCGCCCGGTAGTTCAAAACGGATCGAAAACAGACCCGACACTGATGTATACAATACAAGAATCAAAACAACAAAACCACCCAGTATGACATAAGAACCAAGCTCACCTACGACGCGAATCGATAGCAGGGTCAGCTTCTCCCCTATATAGCCACCAATGACACTGTCGTTGGCTACGAGCGATCTCTTGAGAAGCAGATGTACATTAAACAGCATCGTTCCCAGCAAACCGAGTCCGAACAACAGGGTCGCTGTGAAGCGTAACCTTCGAGACAAATCGCTTGCAAACAGGCGCAGTCCTGAAATGGCCAACCCCAGTGGGAGGAAAAACGATAACCAGCCAACTAGAATCATACCTACAAAGGCAAGGTAGGCACCAAGCATCCCGGCCTGATTACGATACTGAATATCGAACGGATCGATATTAATATCGAGTTCTCCTTGAATGCGCCGATCATCAAGGCCATCGTGGGATACCAGTGCTATCAACAGCACCATTGCCGACAAGAACAACACTATGCCGAGCGCTTGACGCCCCTGATTTGCCTGCTTCTTCTTCCTGCTTTTCTTCCTGGCCATAAACTCCCTGTGGCGGCGGTTCCGGTGGCTGTGTTGGAATCGGGAAAAAAAAGGCAGGGGTCAAACTACCCCTGCCCGAATATCACTGAGTCGGGATACTACTTACGCACAGCTTCTTTCAATCTTTTACCAGCCTTGAAAACCGGGACTTTGCAGGCCGGGATATCAATCGGGGCACCTGTCTGCGGATTGCGTCCGGTCCGTGCCTTTCGATTCGAAATTGAAAAAGTACCGAAACCTGAGAAACTAACTTTGGTGTCATTCACCAACTGTTTGGTGACACCGTCCATAAAGGCTTCAAGAGCGGTTCCCGCCTGCTTCTTTGTGATACCAGAGTGTTCAGCCATGTAGGTAATCATCTGTTCTTTGGTCATTGTAGAGCCTCCTTGGGCTTGAAAATGTTTTCGTCTCTACCTTTCATTTTCTCATATATCTCTGGAAATTCAAATAGTGTCAACTAAAACAAGAAGAGAAAACGGCCAAATATCGCCTATTTTGGCGGTTATTCAGACTTAGAAACGATTGAATTGAGTCGATTTGAAGGAGTCATGATTGTTGTCAATCTTGATATCAGGGATGGCAGTAACATTAAGTTTGAAGCCAAAACCTTTATTGGAACCAATCGGTACCCAATATAAACTCCCTGTCCAGCAATGAATTTTTCGCACAATATTTACCCGATTATTGACCGTCAAATCTCGCTCAAAATCGTACTGCTGCGTGTAAGATACTGTCGTCACCGGGGTTAGATTGAATCCAATAGTGATGTTAACCAGGCTCGATTTTTTGTAAGTTGACGTATGAAGGCCGGATTCACGGAAAGTGTACGCAAATGAGCAATTCCATCCGCGCTTGCTGCCTGTCGTCACTTGGCTTGCCGAATCCACACCGAGAGGAATATCAGCTGCCTCGTCAAAGAGGAATGTCTTGCCCGCCAACCGGAAGCTCAAGCTGAAGTCAAAACTCGTAAGGAATGGAGAAAAAAGCTGTTCTTCGTCAGTTTCGGGATCATAGAACGTGTGGTTCATGTTCCCCCTGACCGTAATTCCCGGAATTGAACTGGTATGAAAACTCGTTTTCATATCCGACAATGGCTTCTCATCATCCTCAAAATTATAACTGAAACCGGAAGTCAGTGAGAGAAGCTCCAGATTGGTTTCCTTTTCATCTCTCTTCACTTTGGCCTGGAAGACATTCTTCAAACTCACGGTCATAGCGGAGCGTTTAGTACTGGCGGCACCGCCACCGGCAAAGGATCGAATCTCGGGGTGTTTTTGAATATCCGGTGACCAGGACCAGCCGAGCGACGGAGAGAATACATGTCGCAAACCGATCAGGTTGCCAATTTTGGGATGAATCGTACCGTAAATACTAGTGTTGGCCGAAATCCCGCCACTGTACGAGTAAGTTCGATATATCTTCGAAACATCAATATCCGCTGCTTGCGACTGGTCGCTCTCCCAAATCTTGAACCAGGTTTCGCTATAACGAAAGCTCGGAACAATATTCGCATAGTAACCCAGTTTGATAGTCGGCAATGCCAGACTTGGATTATGCGTTATCTTAGCGTATTTCTTCCGACTGCGATAGTGAACTGACTCTGTAATGGTTGTATCTTTCAGCCCTCCATCGCCATCATCAATCTGAATATTGTACGAGGCTGTTGAATCTCGCATGACACGGTTGGAGTAGTTGATGAGGCTAGGTTTATAGCGGAAAATGAAACCGTTATACCATTTTTGGACCTTCAGACCGTTTTCATCAGTCGAGCCGCTACCAAAAAGCCAGATGGACGGTAAAGATAGCGACATTGTGGGCATTTGGTCAGTTCTTGTCTCTTGATCCATATTCACGATGTGGCTGAAGCTACCGGTCAGTGAAGTATTCTTGCCAAATTGTTTCGAGAAATTAGCTTTGGAACGAATCTCGCGATTGAGACGTTCATCGAGATTGGAGGAATATTCCGTGTAGTATGATTCGCTCGATTGATAGCTACCATCAGCCTTGATATCAAATGACGGCGTGATCTTGTGGTTGTATACTCCTGAAATGGAGTAGTTGCGCTTCCGCTGTTCGGTTGCCTGTCCCAGATTGTAACTTGTCTGGCGACGGTACTCTGCATTCAAGAAGCCATTTAGAACATATCGCTTGGAGAAATTGATCCGGTTTTTAATCGTAATCGTTCGATTTCTCTCGTGGTAATCGACCGCTCCTCGCCAGTCCCAATAGTCTGATGCCGCCCAGTAGTATCCCAGGTCATTAATGAATCGATCACCACGTTCGAAATTGCCAAATTTGAACGGTAAGAAGCCACTGTGCCGACCTTTTTTCAGTGGAAATACATAATATGGAATGGCTATCAAAGGAATCCGACCGAGGTAAAACACTACCGGTCGGCAGATCATCTTTTCACCCTCAATGAGTTTCATTCGTGAGGATTTGAAATGAAAATGCGGCTCGTCAGCATCGCAGGTCGTGTAATAACCATCATCAACGTAGAATATTTCCTTCTGTTCCCTAAACAGCTTTTGCCCATAGTAAACGCCGTCCTCATAGGCCGATTTGGACTGGATAATCCTTCCTTTTTCAGTGTCCACCGAGTATTCCAGATAGTCCCCTAATAACTCATCGTCGCCATCACGCAAGATCACCGGAATAGTAGCTGGTTGAAGTTCTGTTGCCAGCGATGGTAAATCCTCAACCGTACTCGTGTCCGGTTCAACAAGGACTTCCTCTGCCGAGCGTGCCCTGATCAGTCTCTCCCGAGTGTCAAATTCAACTTCGTGCGCGGTCAACGACATAGCCCCCGAATGAATCTCACAAGCGCGGTGTAAATAGATTACGGAATCTGCCAGACTATATTCGACTAGAGTACCCTTGTACTCTATAC
>JAHOYZ010000008.1 GCA_019038695.1 Candidatus Zixiibacteriota bacterium | reverse complement strand
GCGAGGGAGGCCGCACAGTAGGTGCCGGCGTCGTCGCTGAGATTGTAGAATAAGGGATTAGTGACGTCATGAACGTGCAGAAGATACGTATCAGGCTTAAAGCCTATGATCACTACTCGCTGGATCGATCGACTAAGGAGATCGCTCAGACAGTGTTGCGTACCGGTGCCAAGATAGTTGGCCCGGTGCCATTGCCGACCAAACGGACGGTATACACAGTACTGCGCTCGCCTCACGTTGATAAGAAATCACGCGAGCAGTTCGAGACCCGTATTCACAAAAGGCTGATAGACATTTATGATTCTACGCCGCAGACTGTGGATGCGTTAATGAAACTCGACTTGCCGGCTGGTGTGGACGTGGAGATAAAGACCTGACAGGAAGGGTAGCTATGAAGGAGATACTTGGCAAAAAGATCGGCATGACCCGGATCTTCGCGGAATCGGGAGATGCTATCCCCGTAACTGTCATCGAAGCAGGCCCTTGTCCCGTGATATCACGGAGGACTATGGAGAAGCACGGCTATGACGCGCTTCAGGTCGGGTTTGGCACGCGTCGCAAGAGTCGGATCAACAAACCTATGGCCGGTCATTTCAAGAAGGTCGGAGTGGAGCCAACTCAGTATCTGCGTGAAATCAGCAGTGAGGATACGGAGATAGAGCCCGCCGCCGTCCTGACAGTCGATCTGTTCAAAGAAGGTGAGCGAGTGGATGTGACAGGTATTTCGCGCGGTCTCGGCTTCGCAGGTACCATGAAGCGACACCATTTTAGTGGCGCGAATAAGACGCATGGTCAGTCAGATCGTTGGCGTGCCCCTGGTTCTATTGGACAGTCATCTTACCCGTCGCGGGTATTCAAAGGGATGAAGATGTCCGGCCGCATGGGTAAGGATACTAGGACAACGCTGAATTTGCGGATAGTGAAGATCATTAAGGACGAAAATCTCATGCTGGTCAAGGGTCCGATACCGGGTAACCGTGGCTGTTTGGTGACAATCCGACAGTCCAACCGCCCTAAGTAGTGGATGTGATTATGAACGTGAAAGTATACAATCAGGATGGACAAGAGGTCGGCACTGTCGACCTGGCCCCGGGTGTGTTTGAGATAGAACCCAACGAGGGCGTGGTTCATCAGTATGTAGTCAATTACCTGGCTCGTCAGAGGCAGGGTAACGCCAGCACCAAGACTAGATGTCAAGTTCGTGGTGGCGGTCGTAAGCCCTGGCGCCAGAAGGGTACTGGCCGGGCGCGAGCCGGCACTATCCGCTCGCCCCTGTGGCGTGGTGGTGGTATCTCATTTGGTCCTCACCCTCGTTCCTATGGGTCGCGTATGCCACGCAAGATGCGAAAACTCGCTATGCAGTCCGTGTTCTCCGACAAGGCACGTACCGAGCGGATCAAGGTTCTTGATCAGATAGAACTGGACAAGATCAGGACTCAAGCGGTGGTGGGAATACTAACCAAGCTGGATCTGAGCAGCAAGAAGTGTCTGGTGCTTGACGAAGGCCGCAACGAGAAATTGGCCCTGTCGTGTCGGAATATTCCAAAGGTCAAGTACGGACGGGCTTCTCTGGCTAATGGTTACGATGTCCTTGATGCCGACTACCTGATTTTCACCAAAGCCGGTTTAGAAAAGGCAGGGGAGGTGTTCAAATGACTTATGACCCCCGTCAGATAATTAGAACTCTGGTCAATACCGAACGTTCGACCTTGCTTCGAGAAGCCAATAATGAGTATGTTTTCGAGGTTGATAAGCGTGCCAATAAGTACGCAATCAAAGCCGCTGTTGAGCAGGCGTTTAGTGTCAAGGTGGCTACGGTGCGGACGATGATAATGCCGGGCAAGGTTCGGCGAATGGGACGCAATCAAGGCAAGACCCCTACCTGGAAAAAGGCCGTAGTACGGTTGAAAACGGGTCAATCTATTACCATGTTTGAGAATTAGTAGAGAATGAAGGTATAATCTGCCATGGCTGTCAAAAAGTTTCGTCCGGTAACACCATCCCTTCGGTTTCGTACGATTTCTTCTTTCGAGGAGATTACTTCTACGGTTCCCGAAAAGTCATTGCTGCGACCTCTGCGCAAAAGCGGTGGACGCAACAATAAGGGCAGGGTAACGGCCTGGTGCCGCGGTGGCGGTCACAAACGTCATTACCGTGTCCTCGATTTCAAACGGGATAAGCACAATATTCCGGCCCGGGTGGCTTCAATCGAATATGATCCTAACCGCTCGGCACGGATTGCGTTGCTCCATTACATTGATGGAGAGAAACGGTATATTCTGGCTCCGGCTGACCTGAAGGTCAACGACCAGTTGATGTCTGGAGAAGACGTTGAGGTCAAGGTTGGGAACTCAATGCCGTTGGGTAAGATGCCACTTGGTACTCTCTGCCACAATATTGAGATGCGGCCGCTGAAAGGTGGGCAGATGGCTCGCTCGGCTGGTGCATTTGTGCAGCTGGTGGCCAAGGAAGGTAAGAAAGCTATTCTGAAAATGCCGTCCGGTGAAGTCCGCACGGTCCCTATTATTTGCTATGCCACAATCGGTCAGGTCTCCAATGTCGATCACAAGAATGTGGTCTGGGGCAAGGCCGGTGCCTCACGCTGGCGCGGTCGGCGTCCGTCGGTTCGTGGTGTGGCGATGAACCCGGTGGATCACCCTATGGGCGGTGGTGAAGGACGTAGTTCCGGTGGCCGCCATCCCTGTACACCTTGGGGTAAGCCGACAAAAGGTTACAAGACGCGCAGTAAGCGCAAATCCAACGACCATTTGGTCCAGGATCGCAGATCGAAATCATAATTGCGATGGAGTACGTATAGATGCCACGATCACTTAAAAAAGGCCCCTTTATTGAAGACCGGTTGGCCTACCGAATTGAGTCACTGAACAATAGCGGCGACAAGAGGGTTGTGAAAACCTGGTCGCGACGCTCCACTATTACGCCCGACTTTGTGGGACATACGGTGGCAGTACACAACGGAAATAAGTTCATCCCGGTCTACATTACTGAGACTATGGTGGGCCACAAACTTGGTGAGTTCTCCCCGACCCGCACCTATCGCGGGCACGGCGGCAGACTGGCAGAGCGTTCCTCGTCTCTGAAAGGATAGTGTTGAGCCATGTTAGTAACTGCAACCGCCCGACTGCTGTATCTTAGCATCCCACCGCGCAAGATGCGTCTGGTAGCCAATATGGTGAAGGGTATGCCGGTTGAGGAAGCGCTCAACGTGCTTAACTTTACGCCTCGTATTGCCGCTCATCATCTGGCAAAAACGGTGAAATCGGCGGCCGCCAATGCTTTATCGATTGAAGGAACAGACAGCCTCCGGCCAGAAGACCTCTTTATTAAGGATATCTCGGTCGATCAGGCCCCGACGGCCAAACGTATCCGGTTCCAGTCGATGGGACGGATATTCCGCATTCGCAAGCGGTTCTGCCACCTAACAGTTCTTCTGGAGGCAGAGATGGAGCAGCAGGAGCAAGCCAAGGCGCCGTCAAAACGTAAGGCTAGTGCACCCGAGAAGGCAGAAGACAAACCTGCTGCCAAGACCCCGGCTAAGAAGAAAGCTCCGGCCAAGAAGAAGGCTCCAGCCAAAAAGCCTGCAACTGGCAAAGCCACTGCAAGCAAGACCGCTTCCAAGAAAGAAGCGACCGATAAGAAGCCGACAAAAAAAGCGTCGGCCGCTAAGACGAAAAAACCAGTTGCCTCGAAGAAAGCCGAGCCTAAGAGCAAATCGGCAGACAAATAGGCAATGTGTTCAGTAAGGAAATAAGGAGAGTAGCTTGGGACAGAAGACTCACCCGGTAGGGATACGCCTCGGCATCACGAGAACCTGGAATAGCAGGTGGTTTGCTTCAGATCGGAATTATGCCGACCTGGTGTACGAGGATATGATGATCAAGCGGTACATTAGCAGGCGTCTGGATAATGCCGGCATTGCCCAGGTCTTGATCTCGCGTGCTCCCAAAAAGGTGACGGTGGATATCCATACGTCCCGTCCGGGAATCGTAATTGGCCGCAAAGGTGCCGAGGTTGACAAGCTGCGAGGTGAATTGCAGTTGCTCACCAGGAAAGACATCATGCTCAACATTGTTGAGGTGCGTAAGCCTGAGCTCAGTGCCCAATTGGTTGCAGACTCGATTGCCCGTCAGCTCGAAGGCCGGATTGCCTTTCGCCGGGCGATGAAGAAGTCGCTGGCTGCTACGATGAAGATGGGTGCGGTAGGCATCAAGCTACAATGTGGTGGACGACTGGGTGGCCATGAGATCGCTCGAACTGAAAAATACCATGATGGCCGCGTGCCCCTGCATACCTTGCGAGCTAACATCGATTATGCTACATCGACGGCCAATACTACCTACGGTACTATTGGAGTCAAGGTATGGATTTGCCTCGGTGAAATTCTGGATCGAGCCAAGCATCTCTCCGGTGAAGACAAATCTGAGCAGCAGCAATCCGCTCCTCCGACCCGTCAGCGACGTGGACGTGATGGTGGTGGTGACCGGGGCCGTAACAAACGACCTCGTGGCCGCGTGCGTCGTGCTGGTCGTCCGCGCGGTGGTGCTGAGCCAAAGGGTCGTCGACCTGATGCTCCAAGCCCACGCCCGACGGACCGTCCATCTGGTGATGCCCCTGCTCCGAAGAAAAAACCCGGCCCCACCGGTGGCGGTGGCCCTAAGCAAGGTGCGGAGTAATATCCCATGTTAATGCCCAAGAAAGTCAAGTATCGCAAGCAGCAGCGCGGCCGTATGAGGGGTAAAGCCAAGGGTGGATCAGCTGTAAATTTTGGTGAATTCGGACTTAAGGCACTTGAGCCATGTTGGATGACCAATCGGCAGATCGAAGCGGCTCGTATTGCTATGACGCGGTCTATTAAGCGCGGCGGAAAAGTATGGATACGGGTATTCCCAGACAAACCGGTGACGAAAAAGCCTGCTGAGACTCGCATGGGAAAAGGAAAAGGCTCCCCAGAGTATTGGGTGGCAGTGGTCAAGCCCGGCCGCATCCTCTTTGAGATCGAAGGTGTTTCCGAGTTGATGGCGCGCGAGGCGATGCGGCTGGCAGCCAATAAGCTGCCGCTGAAGACCAAGTTCGTCACACGGGCTGAGACGGAAGGAGTTTAAGAGTGGTGTTAAAAATACAGTCACTACGGGAGATGACCCGCGACGAAATAGTACAGAAACAGGGCGACCTGCTCGACGAGCAGTTTAACTTGCGAATGCGCAAGTCCCTTAAGGCTCTTGACAACCCCCTCCGGATCCGCTTTGTAAGGCGAGAACTGGCAAGAATAAGAACTGTCCTCGCTGAGGATGAGATGGGTATCCGGAAGCTGGCCGAAAGTGCTACGAGTATTTTGACCGAGTCCGGTGCAAACGAAAAAAAGGATAAGTAGGCTGAGGACTTGTTGATGACGGAAACAAAAAACAGAAATGATCGCAAAGTGCGACAGGGTAAGGTGGTTTCGGGCAAGATGGACAAGACCATTGTGGTCCGGATTGATCGTACTATGCGGCATCCGCTTTACCAGAAGACATATCGGACATCATCCAAGCTGTACGCTCACGATGAGAAAAACGATGCCCGTATCGGTGATGTTGTCCGGGTAATGGAAACCAGGCCTCTTTCGGCCACCAAACGCTGGCGTTTGATCGAAGTGGTCGTCCGGGCCAAGTAGGATCAGGCCAGAAACAGCAGCATACTCTTGTGATTGGCAAGGATGGAAGATAGATGATTCAGGAATACACTATTCTAAATGTCGCCGACAACTCCGGTGCCAAGAAAGCCATGTGCTTCCGTATTCTCGGTGGCATTCGACACGGTGCTTCAGTTGGTGACGTTATTGTGGTGACGATCAAGGAAGCTATCCCCGGCGGGACGGTGAAAAAATCCGAGGTCTGTCAGGCGGTCATAGTCAGGACCAAAACGGCCCTGCAACGCAAGGATGGTTCGCTGATTCGTTTTGCGGATAATGCTGCCGTCATCATCAATGAGCAGATGGAGCCACGTGGAACCCGTATTTTCGGACCGGTGGCGCGTGAACTAAGAGATAAAAAATTCATGAAGATAGTTTCCCTCGCCCCCGAGGTACTGTAGCGGGGAATGGATTGAAATGCTTATAAAAAAAGGCGATACCGTCTATATCAGAACCGGTCAGGACCGCGGAAAGACAGGTCGGGTCCTGTATGTTGATACGGCCAAGAATCGAGTGGTGGTCGAAGGTGTGTGTATGAAGAAAAAGCACCAGCGCCCTACCCAGAAGTCACCCAAGGGTGGCATCATATCTATTGAAGGTCCTATCAATGTAAGCAATGTCGCGCTGTACAGCTCCGCGCTGGGCGGCCCGACCAAGATTACCACCAAGGTTATTACCGAGGGCGGCAGGAAGCGAAGAGTTCGTATCTGCCGTAAGACGGGCGAAGAGATTTGAGGTAGCGTTGCTATGCCAAGGCTGAAAGACAAATACGAAAAAGAAGTAGCGCCCAAGCTGTTCAAGGAGAACCGGTATAAATCGGTTGTGGAAGTCCCATGCCTGACCAAGATTACGGTCAATATTGGTGTGGGAGAGGCCGTTGAAAACTCCAAGACGCTTGATGCCGCTGTAGCCGATCTGAGTAAGATCACTGGACGCAAGCCGTTGATCACGCGCGCCCGCAAGAGTATCTCGAACTTCAAGCTCCGCCAGGGTCAACCGATTGGATGCTGTGTTACGCTACGGCGTGATGGAATGTGGGAATTTCTGGATCGCCTGGTGAGCATTGCTATGCCGCGCATCCGTGATTTCCGGGGTGTCAGTTCCAAGGCGTTTGATGGACGTGGCAATTATAATCTGGGTTTGAAGGAACAGCTTATTTTTCCAGAGATCGATCTGGATAAGATTGATAAAGTACGCGGTATGAATATCTCCATTACCACTACAGCCAGGACCGACGATGAAGGTCGGCAGCTGTTGGCGGCGATGGGGGTGCCGTTCCGCAAGTAGGAGTCGTATGGCAAAGAAATGTCTGTTAGAGAAGCAAAGCCGCACACCTAAGTTTGGGGTGCGGGCGTACAGTCGGTGTCGGCGTTGTGGTCGGCCGCGAGCTTTCATGCGTCGCTTCGGGCTTTGCCGTATTTGCTTTAGGCAGATGGCGCTGGCGGGAGAACTCCCGGGCGTGGTCAAAGCCAGTTGGTAGTATTCGTACTGAGTGGGAGTTGTATTAGATGAGCATGACTGACCCAATTGCTGACCTTCTGACACGGATTCGGAATGGTTCCAAGGCGAAAATGACCGCCGTGGATGTACCCGCCTCCAATTTGAAGCGGGAGATCGTTCGAATCCTAAAGGAGTACAGCTTCGTGAAAGACATGGTGGAGTTGCCCGACAACAAACAGGGTATTCTCCGTATTTATCTCCGCTATGTGAAAGATGACCGTGCGGTATTGAAAGGAATCCAGCGTGTTTCCAAACCGGGACTACGCAGGTATTTCGATTCAAATGAAGTACGCCAGTCAACTTTTAACAACCGCGGGATCATGGTAGTATCGACCTCGTCCGGCGTGATGACCAACTTCGAAGCTGCCCAGAAGGGGATTGGCGGCGAAGTGGTGTTACGGTGCTGGTAGGGAAAGGACTGTAAGATGTCGCGAGTTGGCAAGAAGCCAATACCGGTACCGGATAAGACAAAAGTTGATGTCTCCGGTCATACCGTCAAAGTGAGTGGCCCCAAGGGTAATCTCTCGATTAATATTCACCCCGAAATGGCAGCCGCAGTCGAGAATAATGAAGTCCACGTGACCCGACCATCGGATCAGAAACACCATTGTGCCTTACATGGCCTGACACGGTCTCTGATTAACAATATGGTGATTGGAGTTACCGAAGGCTACAAGCGTGAGCTGCAGATTATCGGAGTCGGATATCGAGGTGAGATGAAAGGCTCCACCCTGATTTTGAATCTGGGCTATTCTCACCCTATCGTTGTGTCCCCACCGGAGGGAGTCACGATTGAGGTGATACCTAAGGAGAATAAGCTGATTATCACCGGGACCGATAAGCAGATGGTAGGCCAGTTGGCAGCCAAGATCCGTTCCCTGCGCAAACCCGAACCGTACAAGGGCAAAGGCATCAGGTACGTCGGCGAGCACGTGCGATCCAAGGTTGGCAAGAAGGCAGGCGCTTAAGTAAAGAGTGGAATGAACAATGGCTGATAAGAACATACAGAAGGCAAAACGAGCGATGCGGCGACGCCGCAAAGTACGCGGAATAGTCTCCGGAACAGCTGATCGACCTCGTTTGACAGTGTGCAAATCGCTCAATAATATGTTTGCTCAAATCATCGACGACGAGAAGGCAGTTACTCTGGTAGCAGCTTCCTCCAACTCGAAGAATGTAGCTGAACATATTGAAGCTGACAAGAACAAGAGCCAGGTAGCTTTCAAGGTCGGCGAAATTATCGCCGCCGAGGCCAAAGCCAAAGGTATTGAAACAGTAGTGTTCGATCGCAATCGACACGCCTATCATGGGCGGATCAAAGCTTTGGCTGATGGCGCTCGTAAAGGCGGTCTCAAGTTTTAGAAAAGTAAGTGGTCTGTTAGACATATTAATGAGGTAAAGATTGGCACGTTTTGACATGGACAACCTCGAGTTCGAGGAAAAGGTCATAACTATTAAGCGCGTGGCTAAAGTAGTCAAAGGTGGACGAAGGTTCAGCTTCACTGCTCTGGTTGCTGTCGGCGACAAAAAAGGTAAAGTCGGAGTCGGTCATGGCAAGGCTCCGGAAGTAGCTGATGCGATCCGTAAGGGTTCCGAGACAGCTCGCCGAAGTATGACCAATATCAGCCTTATCAAGGGTACGATCCCACATCGGATCGATGGCGTTTTTGGCGCCACAACGGTGGTTATGCGACCTGCTTCACCAGGTACCGGTGTTATTGCTGGTGGTCCGGTGCGTGCGGTCCTTGAATCACTGGGGGTTCAGGATATCCTTGCCAAGGTGCTGGGCAGTCGTAACCCACACAATGTAGTCAAGGCTGTATTGAATGGCTTGGGACGACTGAGAACACGAGAACAGGAACTCAAAGAGCGAACTGAAGCCTAAGGGCGACGCTCGTTAGAGGATAGTTACTGATGGCCAAATTGAAGATAACACAAATTCGAAGCACCATCGATCGCATCGAACCTCAAAAGCGCACTATCAAGGCGCTGGGATTGGGCAAGTTGCATCGTACTGTAGTACACAACGACACACCGCAGATTCGCGGTATGGTTCAGGCTGTGCTGCATTTGGTGACAGTAGAAGAGATAGACTAAGCTGGGTGAGAGGCTAATATGGATCTTCACACGCTAAAACCACCCGAGGGTTCCAAGAAAAACCGTCGACGTCTGGGACGCGGTACCGGCAGTGGCCGGGGAAAAACCTCGGGACGTGGTCATGGGGGAGCCGGCTCTCGGAGCGGTTTCAAAAAGTATGCTGGACACGAAGGCGGACAGATGCCGCTGCATCGTCGGCTGCCAAAGTTTGGGTTTACTAATATCTTCCGCAAGGAATACCAGATTGTGAACCTCGACGAACTCAACAAACGATGTGAGCCGGGCGAAGTAACGATCGAGACACTCAAGGCGGCCGGGCTGATTAGAAAGCCTAATATCCCCGT
Source organism: Candidatus Zixiibacteriota bacterium (assembly GCA_019038695.1). NCBI lineage: Bacteria > Pseudomonadati > Candidatus Zixiibacteriota > Candidatus Zixiibacteriota bacterium. The sequence continues at coordinate 56,594 of JAHOYZ010000008.1, read as the reverse complement.
CAAGATTCTTGGCAATGGGAATGTCGATAAGGCATTTACAGTCAAGGCGGCCCGTTTCAGTAAGTCGGCGAAGGCCAAACTGGAAGAGGCTGGCGGAAAGGCCGAGGTGGTCTAGTGCTTGAAACCTTCAGGTCGATATTCAGGGTCGAAGAACTAAGGAAAAGGATTTTCTACACCCTTGCCCTGCTGGTTGTCTATCGGATTGGCGGTCATATTCCAACTCCCGGTGTTGACGGGAATATCCTGGCCTCTGTCCTGGCAAACAACACCATCTTTGGACTTTTTGATCTGTTCGTGGGCGGAGCATTCGCCAAGGCGGCTATTTTTGCCCTTGGTATTATGCCCTATATCAGTGCTTCCATTATGTTGCAGCTGATGGGTGCGGTAGTTCCGTATCTGCAGCGCTTGCAACGTGAGGGTGAAGAAGGTCGTCGTAAGATCACGCAGTATACGCGTTATCTTACGGTTCTGATCGCTGCGCTTCAAGCGTGGGGAACAGCCAGCTACCTGTCTACGGTCAAAGCCAGCTCCGGTATCTCCGCTGTCCATATGGATACGGCGGCCTTTATCCCGCTGACTATTCTGACCTTTACCTGTGGCACGATTTTTATCATGTGGCTGGGTGAACAGATCACTGAGCGAGGCATCGGCAACGGTATTTCGCTCATCATCTTTATTGGTATCATTGCTCGTTTCCCAGACGCTGTTGTTCAAGAGACGATGCTGGTCTGGCACGGCAGCCGCGACTTCATCGTTGCCATAGCTATGTTGGCTATGATGCTTCTGGTGATCTCTGCGGTTATTCTGGTAACCCGTGCGCAACGTCGAATACCGGTCCAGTATCCTCGCAAAGTCGTGGGCCGCAAAGTGTTCGGAGGTGCTGCAACTCACCTGCCGCTGTCTGTTAACTCAGCTGGTGTTATCCCGATCATCTTTGCCCAGTCGATTATGTTTCTGCCATCCACGGTAGCTCAGTTGTTTCCTACTACTGATTGGGTACAGAACCTGGTGGCAGTCTGGTTGGCACCCGGAGGTCTGTGGTATTCGATTATCTATGGTTTGATTATCGTTTTCTTTGCTTACTTCTATACGGCGATTGTATTCAACCCGATGGAAATCGCCAATAATATGCGCAAGAACGGTGGGTATATCCCGGGTATTCGTCCGGGTAAGAACACCTCTGTGTATATCGAAAGAATCCTGACCCGAATCACTCTTCCCGGGGCAATCTTCTTTGCTTCGATTGCTGTACTGCCATGGGTGTTAATCGGGAGATTCAATGTGAACTTCTTCTTTGGTGGCACTGGTCTTCTAATCGTTGTCGGTGTGGCGCTTGATACTCTGCAACAGATCGAGTCGCATCTAATGATGCGTCACTACGATGGGTTTATGAAGAAGGGCAAGATCAGAGGAAGGTCGATGTGATGAAGAATATGATTTTTCTTGGCCCTCCAGGGTCGGGCAAAGGTACTCAGGCGGTGAAACTAGCTGCCGAGTTAGGAATCCTGCATCTATCTACCGGTGACCTGTTGCGCAATGCAGTAAAGGCAGGTACCGATCTGGGCAAACAAGCCAAGGAGTTTATGGAACGTGGCGAGTTGGTGCCGGATCACCTCCTGATTGGTCTGATTGAATCGAAGGTCGCAGATGGAACGCTGAGCAACGGGTTTATCCTTGATGGTTTCCCGCGCACCGTTCCCCAGGCTGAGAGCCTCAAGGAGATGTTCGCTAAGAACAGTATGACAATGGAAGGTGCTGTTTTACTGCAGGTTTCGGACGAAGAAGTTGTCCGTAGACTTTCCGGCCGATGGTTCTGCCCAACCTGTCAGCGTACATACAACCATCCGTCGAATATGCCAAAGGCTGAAGGTGTTTGTGATGACGATGGTGCCAAGTTGCAGCGTCGCCCTGATGACGAGGAATCGGTAGTGCGAAACCGCCTCGAGGTTTACAAGAAGCAGACTCAGCCCATTGAAGATTTTTACCGCCAGGAATCAATCCTTATCGAAGTGACTGGCGAACAAGCGCCGGTGAGTGTCTTCGAGGATTTGCTCAAGGTGGTGAAGGGTTAGCGAGATAGTTGGTGGCAACAGCCGTGATCAATTTGAAGAGTAAGGAAGAGATTGAAATAATGCGCCGAGCAGGCAAAGTGGTCGCCCGGGTTCTTGATTTAGTCGGTGAGACTGATCTTGAGGGAATGACTACATCTGAACTGGATCGTCTCATTGAGGAGTGCATCCGCTCTCAAGGCTCTGTACCAGGTTTCAAGGGTTATCAGGGTTTTCCTGCCGCCTCTTGTATTTCAATTAACGAAGAGGTTGTTCACGGCATCCCCGGCAAGCGAGTAATGAAGTCTGGCGATATTGTGTCGGTTGATGTTGGTTCTATCGTAGATGGCTACTATGGCGATTCCGCGCGCACCTTTGCTGTGGGCGAGATTTCTGATGAGAAAGCCAAATTGATGGAATGGACCAAAAAATCTCTGATGGCGGGAGTTGACAAAGCTCGAAAAGATGATAAATTAGGCGCCATATCATCGGCCGTCCAGCAGGTTGCTGAAGGCCAGGGGTATGGTGTTGTCCGTCGTCTGGTTGGTCACGGTATCGGCCGCCAATTGCACGAGGATCCCCAGGTACCCAATTTTGGGTTACCCAATGACGGTCCAGTATTGCAGGCGGGTATGGTACTGGCCATTGAGCCGATGATCAACATGGGTACCGCCGACGTTAAGACGATGCCCGACGGATGGACGGAAGTAACTGCTGATGGACAGCCGTCAGCACATTTTGAACATACGGTTGTCATCACTGCTGGTGGTGACGCAGACATTTTGACAATAGCATAACGGAGCTTATGGCCAAAGAAGAGACCATCCAAGTTGAAGGTAAGGTGATCGAAACACTGCCCAACGCCATGTTCAAAGTGGAGTTGGACAATGGCCATGTAGTTCTGGCGCACATCTCTGGCAAGATGAGGATGCACTTCATCAAAATCCTGCCGGGTGACAAAGTCACTATGGAGTTGTCGCCGTATGATTTGAGTCGAGGACGTATAACATACCGTTACAAGTAGGCCTTCCTGCTGCGGTTGATTGGTGGAAGTTATGAAAGTTCGTTCGGCGATTAAGAAGCGTTGCTTGTACTGCAAGATTGTCAAGCGCAAAGGTGTTCTGCGAGTAATTTGCTCCAGGAACCCCAGCCACAAGCAGCGACAAGGTTGAGAAAAGAAGTGTTAGTGAATAGAGCAAGGAGAGTGGTTTGGCCAGAATAGCTGGTGTTGACCTACCCAAAGACAAGCGTATTCAGATTGGGCTGCGGTACATTTTCGGTATCGGACCTTTTGCGGCCGATGCGATTCTGGAGAAAACCGGAATCTCCCCCGATCTGCGGGTTAACAAGCTTACGGACGAAGACGTTACCAAGCTGCGTAAAGTCATCGAGAATGACTACAACGTGGAAGGTGAGCTTCGCAGTGAGATACAGATGAACATTAAGCGCCTGGTGGATATCGGTAGTTATCGTGGACTCCGTCACAGGCGTGGTCTGCCGGTTCGCGGTCAGCGAACAAAGACCAATGCCCGTACCCGTAAGGGACCAAGTCGAGCTATTGGTGGTTTGAAGAGAAAGCCGGTGGGCAAGAAGTAGTTCCTTTATTCGTTTGAGGTGATAAGTGGCTGACGCTAAGAAAAAAGGTAAATCACGTAAGAAATCACGCAAGGTTGATGCCAATGGCGTGGTGCATGTGAAGGCTACCTTTAACAATACGATTATTACATTAGCCGACAACACCGGCAAAACTATTGCCTGGGGCAGTGCCGGTCGAGTAGGATTCAAGGGGTCAAAAAAATCGACTCCATTTGCCGCCCAGCAGGCCTCGACCGCGGCCGCGAAAGAGGCTATGGACATGGGACTACGACGGGTTGAAGTGTGGGTTAAAGGACCCGGATCTGGCCGTGAGGCAGCGATCCGTTCTTTGTCCGCCGCGGGCCTGGACATCTCGATTATCAAAGATGTCACGCCCATCCCGCACAATGGTTGTCGCCCGCCCAAGCGCCGGCGTGTATGATTGATTTGGAATAACGGATTTGATTTTGTATAGGAGACTTAATGGCTCGTTATCGTGAAGCCAACTGCAAGCTCTGTCGTCGTGAGGGAGAGAAGCTCTTTTTGAAGGGCACTCGCTGTCTCAGCGATAAGTGTGCTGTTGAGCGGCGTCAGTATGCACCCGGCCAGCACGGCCGGAATCTTCGCCGGAAGATATCACCTTACGGTGTGCAGTTGAGAGAAAAACAGAAGATTCGCCGTATCTATGGCGTTCTGGAAAAGCAGTTCAGGAATTACTTCAAGAAGGCTGACCGCAGGAGTGGTGTCACCGGTGAAATCCTGCTACAGTTGCTCGAGGCACGGCTGGATAACGTTGTTTATCGGCTTGGTTTTGCACCTTCCCGCAAGTCTGCTCGCCAGTTGGTGCGCCATCGTCATGTGACTGTTGGCGGTCGTATCGTAGATATTCCGGCGTACAGCATCAAACCGGGTGAGGTTATCAAGATCAAGGATAAGTCCAAGAATCTTGACCTGATCCATGCTGCCCTCAAGGATGTGGGACGGGGAGATCAATATCCCTGGTTACGGCTCAACAAAGCCGGACTTGAAGGCGAGCTGATTGAAGTTCCTAAGAGAATGGACATCCCGCTAACAGTTAACGAACAGTTGGTTGTGGAGTTGTACTCCAAGTAAGGAAGCATCCCTTTGGGAGGATTTGTCGCAGTATGAAGTGGAAACCGCTTACAATGCCGAAAGAAGTCGTCAACGATCAATCGTCGTCGACAGAAAACTATTCCAGGTTCATAATTGAACCCCTCGAGAGAGGTTATGGTACGACCCTGGGTAATGGGTTACGCCGTGTTCTCCTGTCTTCTATTCAGGGAGCGGCCGTTGTTTCGATGCGCATCAAGGGATGTTTGCATGAGTTCTCATCAGTACCGGGCATCTATGAGGATGTTACTGAGATCGTACTCAATGTGAAGAAGCTTCGGATTCGGATGCACTGTGATGACATGCGCACTCTGACGCTGAAGACGAATTCCAAGGGTAAGCTCACCGCTGGAGACATTGAAGTTAACCCCGAAATCGACATTCTCAATCCTGAGCAGCACATTTGCGAATTGACTGAAGATGTTGAGTTCGAGTTGGAACTTGATATCGATGCCGGGCGCAGCTATTTCGTGGCCGAACAGAATAAACGCCCCGACGCCCCGGCCGGGACGATCTTTGTTGATTCGCTATTCTCACCGGTTACCAAGATTGCTTATCACGTCGAGAGCACCAGGGTAGGGCAGAAGACCGACTACGATAGCTTGGTCATGGAGGTCACTACCGATAGCTCAGTAACTCCAGAGGATGCTCTGAGTTACGGTGCCAAGCTGCTCAAGGACCATCTGCAATTGTTCATCCATATGGATGAGGAAGTGTTGGTCGAGGAAGAAGTTGAAGAGGATGAGGAGACCTTACGAGTTCGCAATCTTCTCAATACGCGCGTTGACGAATTGGAATTGTCGGTGCGTTCGTCGAACTGCCTGCGAGCGGCCAATATTCAGACTATTCAGGATTTGGTCATCAGGACCGAATCAGAGATGCTTAAGTACCGAAACTTTGGACGGAAATCCCTTAACGAGATTAGCACTATCCTTGATGAGATGGGGCTTTCGTTCGGTATTGATGTGTCCAAGTACGTTGAACCACAAACCTGAGATTGCGTGACTAGAAATGGGACATCGAGATAAAATAAAGAAACTCGGACGTACCAAGTCGCATCGGGAAGCAATGCTGTCTAATATGGCCATGTCATTGTTCCTACACCGTGTTATCAAGACTACGGATGCGAAAGCCAAGGCGCTGCGACCGATCGTGGATAGGATTATTTCCACCGCGAAGAAGGATACGCTTACATCCAAGCGGATGGTTGCACGGACTATTCGCCAGAAGGCTGTTTTCAAAAAGCTGTTTGCCGAAATCGTACCCCATTTCAAGGATCGTGATTCCGGTTTCACGCGCGTGGTGAAACTGGGGGTCCGGCGTGGTGATGGCGCATCGATGTCGGTCGTTGAGCTGTTGACTCCTCCGCCCAAGGTAGAGGTCGATAAGAAGGACAAAAAAGCCAAGAAAGCTGCAGCGGCTAAGAAATAGACCTCTGAGGTTACACGAATATCCAGAAGGCTCGCCCTACCGGCGGGCCTTTTGTTGTGAAATCACCGCTCACACCGGCGAGCGGGTTTGTTGATAAGGTCATTGCTGTGAGGCGTGAAGACCGAGAGGTCGGAATGACGTGGCAATCTCGATTGCTAGGAATAGGGGGTGCATGAGATCGCCACGTCCACCAAGGGCGGGCTCGCGATGACGTGTATTCTCGCTTGGCTTCGGACTTTCTTTCCCTTGCGAAGCTCACCGGAGCTTGTTATACTTAATTAAACTCGGATGTTAGCCATTTGCGAGAAGTAGTTGCATTGGTATGAATTAGCATAACAGGATAAGAGATCTTAACTCACAAAACGGAAAGTGAGGGGATATGACGGAACAGGTTGAGAGGAAAGGGATGTCCAAGGGTTGCCTGGTGGCTCTTATCATCGCAGGCGTACTGGTCGTGTTGGTTGCAATCGCCGGAGTGACTTGCTACATGAATCGTGATGCCTTGGCTCGCTATGGGGCTGTGACCATGATCAGCGGTGTCAGGACAATGATTGCTGAAAATCCTGCCGATGGTGTCGATACTATCGCAGTGTTCGCTGTTACGGATGCGTTCATTGAGAAGTTGCAAGCGGACGAGGAGATTGCAACTGAGGAAGTAGGATTGTTCATGCAGTCTCTGCAGCCTCTAGTCTCAGACGAAAACATCGATGCGGACGAAGTGGACGAGTATATCGAGATGTTGGTTGGTCTGTATCCTGAATTGGGCGACATGGTACTCGAAACGCAGGAAGTTGTACAGCCGGATTCCGGCCTGGTGCCGGACGACTCTATCGCTACTGAGTGAAGGCTGTTACCAAAGACTACCAGGTTCTTGTGACCCCAGCGAAAGCTGGGGTCCAGTCCCGCTGTCAGGTTGCAAGCAACCTGACCTACGAAAGAACCAAATGTTAACACTATTACCCATAACCGCCTCCTACCTGCTGGGAGCCATTCCATTCGGTCTATTGGTTCCTCGGCTTTTTGGTGTCGCGGATATTCGTGCTCATGGCTCGGGTAACATAGGTGCTACCAATGTTGGGCGCATTGTCGGCTACAAGGCAGCAGTATGGGTTTATATCGGTGATGTTTCCAAGGGACTGGCTGCGGTATTCCTGGCTCGCCAGTTTCTCGGGCACTACGAAGTGGAGTTGGTATCGGGAGATGCCTTTCTTTTGATATGTGTGTTGGCCGCTGTGTTGGGGCATGTATTCCCGGTCTATCTGGGCTTCAAGGGCGGCAAAGGGGTCAACACGGCCCTGGGCGGGATGCTTGCACTCCTACCGTTTGAGACGCTTCTTAGTCTGGCTGTTTTTGGAATCGTAGTGGTGATAACAAAGTATGTTTCTCTGAGTTCAATGGCTGCGGCCCTGTCGTTTTTCCTGATAGTGACCGCAGAGAAGTACCTTTTGGGTCGCGATATTGTTGCCGTTTATGTTTGGATGGCTGGTATTGTGGTGTTGCTGATTTTCATCACTCATCGTCAGAACATAGTGCGACTGATAGCCGGGACCGAGAGCAAAATCACTCGTTCGGTACGATCGAGGGAGGCTCATTCAGATGGCTGAGAAAGTAGCGATACTGGGAGCCGGGTCTTGGGGATTGGCTATCGCCGGATTGCTTCATGGCAATGATCATAGTGTTACTTTATGGGAATTCAACCGTACCGATTACGATCTATTGTTGCAGCATCGTACTCATCCTGACAAGCTCCCCGGGTGTCATCTCTCCGATGATATCGGGATCACCAACGACATCGACGAGGCAGTCAAAGGATGTAGCCTTCTCGTACTGGCTGTGCCGTCACAATATCTTCGATCAGCTCTTGAGCGACTTGGATCTCCCCATCCGGACATTATGGGAGTAGTGAATCTGGCCAAGGGGATAGAAACAGGATCCCTCAAGAGGATGTCACAGGTAGTGTCTGATGTTCTTGATTTCCCGGCTGACAAGATCGCCACTATTTCCGGCCCGTCTCATGCCGAGGAAGTGACCCTCGACCTGCCGACTGCGGTGGTGGCGGCTGGAACCGGTGCCGAACTGGTAAGACGACTGCAGTCTGTATTCTCCAATTCCAGTTTCAGAGTCTACGAAAGTAGTGACCTGATCGGAGTTGAGTTGGGAGGATCGCTCAAGAATATAATAGCCATTGCTGTCGGCATAGCTGCTGGACTCGGTATGGGCGACAATACTCTTGGGGCTTTGATTACCCGAGGTCTGGCAGAGATAGGTCGCCTTGGTGCGACCATGAGTGCCGAGCCGTTGACTTTCTCCGGTCTTTCAGGTGTTGGTGATCTGGTAACGACCTGTGCCTCGAAACACAGTCGTAATCGGTATGTGGGGGATCAGATTGGTCGTGGCAAGACGCTTGATGATATTCTGGCTGGGATGTCTATGGTGGCCGAAGGTGTGCAGACAACTCGTTCGGGTCGAGAGTTAGCCCGACTGCACCAGGTTGAGATGCCTATAACAGAGGCAGTGTATCAGGTTCTATTTGAAAACAAACCACCGTCTGATGCGGTGGGGGAACTCATGGGGCGACAACTGAAGTCGGAAATTTGGCGATGAAGTCGTGAGTGAAGGGAGAACAGCATGAGCCCAAAAAAGAATGCCAATGAAAAACTGTACTACTCCATCAGCGAGGTGGCACGGATGACCGCGCTGGAGCCGTATGTGCTTCGCTATTGGGAGAAAGAGTTCCCGACTCTGAAACCGAAGAAGGGGAGGGGTGGAAATCGAACATACACCCGCAAGGATATTGAGATCATCAATCGGATCAAGTATTTACGTACCAAGGAAAAACTGACGATTGCCGGTACTCGAAACAAACTGACTATGAGACGCAACAGTGAGCAGAAAAAATCGGTCTTTCAATCGGCGCGGGCCAAAACTCTTATTGGCCAGATACGACGGGAAGTTGAGGGGATCCTCAAAGATTTCTCTTGAATTTCGAGCATAATTGGCTAACTTACGCCCGCTAATGTGTCGGAGCGTGGCGCAGTTTGGTTAGCGCACTCGCTTGGGGTGCGAGAGGTCGGCCGTTCAAATCGGCTCGCTCCGACCATTTTTTCAATCTTGTCTCGATCGGCAATAACCACATATTTTGATCTATGTCCAGCTTCAATCGACACAGTATTCTGGTTCTGATTCCCGCTTACAACGCCGAGAAATATCTTGATGAACTCGTCCCCCGATGTTTGAAATACGTTTGTGATTCCAATCTGCTGCTGGTTAATGACGGTTCCACTGATGACACTCTCGAAGTTCTTCGCCGTCTCGGAGTGAAGTACATTTCGTTTTCTGAGAATCGAGGGAAAGGGGCCGCTCTAATGGCCGGGTTTGAATATGCGATAAAGGAAGGTTATCGGTCGGTTCTTACGATCGATGCTGATCTGCAGCATCTGCCCGAAGAAATTCCAAGATTCTTCGCGCTTGATAACGGGCGGAGATTGATCGTTGGTACGCGCCATATGACACTCAAAATCATGCCCCTTGCCCGTTGGTTGACCAACAACCTTACGTCTATGATTATCTCGATTTTCTCAACGCAGCGAGTGCGGGACAGTCAATCAGGATTTCGACTAATTCCGACGGATGTACTTCGGTCAATACCGCTAGGCTCGGTGCGCTATGACTTCGAGTCGGAGATGCTCTTCAGTGCGGGGGCGGCCGGGGTGACAATGGCCGAAGTACCGATCTCTACCGTGTACGAAGGCTCCCATTCGTACATCAATCCGTTCGTAGATACGGGGCGATTCGTACGTCAAATCTGGAAACGTATCTGGGCGTGATATTGATGGAGCCGTATTATGGGTCTCTTTCGTTTCAGTGATCAATCGTCTCCTAGATAGAACCCACTTCTTCAGTCACCTTCTCAGTTTCTATCGTTGGTTGTTTGATGACATCATCTACCCAGCGCATCATCTGAAGACCAAAATTGTCCACTAGATCCGGATGGTTTGGTATCACTCTTATTGAGTATCCGAACAGGCCACTCTCATCGCAGGCCAGGTAGCTTTCATAAGTGTGGCAACCGGCCGTTGAGGACTTGATATGCTTGAGATTTTCAATCGTCGGGTCTACAATATCGCCATCCACTCCCGTAGGACCGCTGTAAATCTGCACCTGTACGTCCTCCGGAGACAAATTTCCCAGGCAGACTTCGGTTTCGATTTTGAGAGCCACTCCAACTACGGCGTCATCGCTGTGCATTTGGGTGCGTTCAATGCTGACCCCATTCCAGTTGCTGGTGATATGCTCTTTCCACTTTACCAATTCTCTGGTCCGGGCATATTCATCGTCCGACAATCGGTCCCAGTTGTGGTGGGCCTGCATGTAAAACCTCTCGGCATACTCACGGACCATTCGGTTAGAGCTGAATGTGGGGCCGAGCTTCATCATGGAGCTCTTCATCATGGCAATCCATTTGCGAGGAGCAGTGTCGCTCCCGTTGCGGTCGTAGAAAAGAGGTACTACTTCGTTCTCCAGCACATCATATAGTCCCTTACTTTCGACCTCGTCCTGGAACTGCGGATCGTCATAATCTTCGCCGGCGCCAATAGCCCAGCCGGTGTCGGTGTCGAAACCCTCGACCCACCAACCGTCAAGCACGCTAAGGTTAAGTCCACCATTGGGTATTACTTTCATACCGCTGGTGCCGCTGGCTTCCATAGGACGCCGAGGAGTATTCATCCATACATCGACACCTTCCACAAGGTAGCGGGCGACATTAATATCGTAGTTCTCAAGGAAAACGATATGGTTGCGTACTCCGGCATCGCGTGAGAAGTGAACCAATTGTTTGATTAGTTCCTTGCCTTCGTTATCGCGTGGGTGAGCTTTGCCGGCAAAAATAAATTGCACCGGCCGGTCTGGATTGCTCAGAAGTCGTTTCAATCTTTCCGGATCGCGAAGCAGGAGAGAAGCACGTTTGTAAGTAGCGAAGCGTCGAGCAAATCCGATGGTTAAGGCCTCCGGGTTCAGCACCTCATGGGCGCGATCGATATCTGCAGCGTTTGCTCCACGTCGCTTGAATTGCTCCCCAAGTCGTTGACGTGTGAAAGCAACCAGTCGCTCCCGGCGACGTTCGTGGACTCGCCACAGTTCTACCTCGGGAATCCTTTCCACTCTTTTCCATATCGATTCATCAGCCGGTTTCTTGAGCCAGTTTGGACCAAGATATCGGTGAAGAAGCTCGGTCATCTCAGGTGATGTCCACGAACGGGTGTGAATACCGTTCGTAACATGGCCGATGGGGATTTCATCCTCGGGAACGCCAGGCCAGATATCATGCCACATTTGTCGTGACACTTGTCCGTGAAGACGACTGACGCCGTTGGCCGAGGCCGTTGTTCTCAGAGCGAGCAACGCCATATTCAACGGCTCCTGGCGGTCTCGCGGATTCCTTCGACCCAAAGCCATGAATTCAGAATGATTCATACCGGTACTGTCAAGGATTGGTCCCATATACTTCTCGACCAGTGCCGGTTGGAATTCATCAATGCCTGCCGGAACCGGCGTGTGCGTGGTGAAGAATGTACCCCCGCGGATAACCTCCAGTGCTTCTATCGTTGATAAACCATCTTTTTCCTTGCGGTGCCTGAGTCTCTCCAGAGCCATAAAGGCCGCATGCCCTTCATTCATATGGCAAACATGAACGTGAATTCCCATTTGCCTCAGAGCTCTCATGCCCCCAATACCCAGCACCATTTCCTGTTGGATACGAATTTCCTGATCACCACCATATAGTTGGCAAGTAATACTGCGATCCTTGGGTTGGTTCTGCGAGATATTGGTGTCCAGCAGGTAGAGTGGTATGCGTCCAACCTGTGCCCGCCAGACTCGGGCGTATACCAGTCGATCAGGGAATGGAACATCGATCACAATCGGTGCGCCGCTGGTATCGGTCTCCATTTGGATAGGGAGATTGTAGAAATCATTGTCAGGATATGTTTCTTGTTGCCACCCATCGGCATTGAGGTACTGTTGAAAATACCCCTGCTGATAGAGCAATCCCACTCCAGCCAATGGCAGTCCAAGCTCACTCGCTGATTTTAGATGATCGCCAGCCAAGATGCCCAAACCCCCGGAATAGATGGGGAGACATTCAGTCAGGCCGAACTCCATCGAGAAATAGGCGATACTGGTAGAATCACTACGGCCGTATTTTTCTTCAAACCAGGTCTTACCCGTGATGTGCTCCTGAAGAACACGATGCACACGGTGCAGTTGGTCCATAAAACCATCATCGGTGACTGCCTGTGCCAGGCGATCTTGTTTGATGGTTCCCAGCATCTTGACCGGATTGTGACCAGACGAGTTCCAAAGGTCTCGATCCAGACGACGAAAGAGATCGACTGCCTGATGGTTCCACGTCCAGTGGAGGTTGTAGGCTATGTCATTTATCTCCGGCAGTTCGTCCGGCAGAGAAGGCTTGACTCGAAAAGTGTCGTGTGCTTTGGGCATTAATTACTCCTGGTTGTATAGTAATTTGGATTTCAGTAGGAGATACAAGCTATACCATTTCCGGGGTTTTCGGCCCAGCTGCGATAACTTCTTTTGGTGTTTGCTCCTCAAACTGGCGGAAGTTCTCGCGAAATAGTCCAGCCAGATAATTGGCTTTTTTGTCATAAGCTTCTTTGTTCGCCCAGGTGTTTCTCGGATTGAGAATCTCCTCGGGAACGCCGGGACATGAGGTCGGAACCTGGACGCCAAAGAAGGGATCCTCTTTGTATTCTACTTTGTCCAGCGATCCGTCGAGAGCGGCGTTGAGAAGTGCTCGCGTGTACTCGATTTTCATGCGTGATCCTTCGCCGCTTGGTAGTCATATCCTGTCTCCTTTGGTTTTTCCCCGAGACGGATTATTCTTGCTTATATTGCTACTTGTCGGCACTTCGTGGGAGTTATTCAGTTCTGGCGGCAGGCAAGTATATCTGAATCTGAGCAAACCAAGGAGCTGTGCCGCCGCATCTTATGAAATCAGCGCTCCCTGCCGATAACTAATAATAATAATACAAGACACGGACTGACGCCAGTGGGTAAAGTCCACCTCACCTGTGACCACGGGGGGTAGTATGCCTTTAGTTTCTCTGAGCGATTTGTACGCTGATGCCAACAAGAACCGTTATGCCATCGGCCAGTTCAATGTAAGTAACCTTGAGTTCACGCAGGCCGTACTGGAAGCAGCCGAAGAGATGAACTCGCCGGTAATTATTGGTGCTTCCAAAGACGGAGTCGCCTATGCCGGCGCACACAACCTTGTAGCTATGGTTAGAGCCGAGGCGGAGCGAATTTCGGTGCCGGTAGTGTTACATCTTGATCACGGCCCCTCGATGGAACTGGTGACTGAGTGTGTCGAAGCTGGATTCACATCGGTGATGATTGACGGTTCTCACTGTTCGCTTGAAGAGAACATAGAGATGACGCGCGAAGCTGTTGACTATGCTCACCAGCGCGGAGTTACGGTCGAGGCCGAACTCGGACGACTGGGGGGTATCGAGGACAATATCAAAGTCGATGCCAAGGATGCTTGTCTAACTGATCCCGATGAAGCCATGCGTTTCGTCGAAGAAACCGGCGTCGATGCTCTGGCGGTGGCAGTGGGAACCAGCCATGGTGCGTACAAGTTCAAAGAGGAAGCCAAACTGGATTTCAATCGCATTGCGATCATTAAGAAGCTTCTGGATATACCCTTAGTGTTGCACGGAGCCAGTGGTGTTCCTGCGGAACTTACTGAGAAGCTGACTCGCTACGGGGGGGAGATATCCGATGCCAAGGGTGTTCCTGACGAGGCCTATCGGAAGGCTATCGAAAACGGTATCAACAAGATCAATATCGATACGGACCTCCGGCTTGCCTTCACATCTACCGTTAGACAGATGCTCGCAGAGAATCCGGGATTGTTTGATCCGCGAAAGATTCTTGCCCCGACACGGCAGGCTGTCAAAGCTGTTGTGATGGATAAGATGCGTGTGTTTGGCAGTGCGTCCCGCGCAGGTTGGCAACCACGTCCCCATGAGAACCAAAGTTATACGGGAGTATTCTGCTGAGGGGATGGTTAGGCTGTTTATTCCATTGACCTGATGGCGCGGATGATTTCGCCGGGGGACTCGACCGACATCAGTTCCTCGCGGAAAGACTCGTACTGGAGCATCTCCGCCAGCGATTTGAAGACTTTCAGGTAGAGCGAGTCATCGTAGGGTGGGGCTGCCATGACAAAAAAGAGGTGAACCAACTCACCGTCGGGGGCGTCAAAATCGTACCCTTTAGCTGATCGGGCGAAACCGATCATGAATTCTTTGGCGTGTTTGGATCGAATGTGCGGCAAGGCTACTCCGCAGCCAATCGCAGTGCTGGCTTGTTTTTCGCGATTGGTGAAATCAAGTAGCAACTTGTTTCGATTCCCTATGCGGGAGTTTTCATCGAGGATGTCAACCAGTTCAAACAGCACCAGCGCTTTGCACTGTTCGCGCCATTTGTCTTTCGACTGATCCTCTTCGAGTGGTAACACTTCCGTAACCATCTTCAATCGTACGGTAGCTTCACTCATGTAACGCGAAATATTCATTATCAATCCTATCGACCGCAATCGCTTACGACTTGACATGATATGTCGGATAGTGGCGGCTGTCAATAGATAGGGGAGGACCTTTTCGCATCACATTCGGAATTTGGAACAGTTCAGCGACGAGTGCGGGTCCGTCCTCGAACCCGCCTTCTGTTGAACAAAGATGTCAGCTGTGTGGAGCAAGGCGGTAGGTTTGAAGACAAGCCTACCCTTGTATTACTGCAGGTCGACAGCCTCCTTGGCTTCTTTGAGACCGTTGATTGTCTCATTGGCTGTCGAGATCATTGTCTTCTTAACCCGGGGGTTGTTCTTGGCAATTTTCAGGAAGTTGTTCCAGTTGGTGATATTGGTATTGTATTCATCAGGACTCTCTGACTGAATAGCAATAGCATAGTTGTAGGCAGCGCGGTAATCCTTAGGCTTGATCTTCAGGGCTTTCTTAAATTCGCCAGCGGCACTTATGTATTTCTCCTGGCCCAGATATATCCCACCTAGCAGCGAATGGGGATAGACATAGTCGTTCTTGAGCTCAATTGATTTCTTGCAGGCTGCCACAGCCTCAGTCAGCTTGCTGACTTTTTTGTAGTCCTTGCCCAGCAGATACCAGGAAGCATAGTCCCCTCCTGCCAGTTCGTGGTATTTCTCAAACGTGGCAATCGCGTCGGCATATTTCTTCTGCTTATCGTAGACTTTGCCCAATGCTTTATAGAGGTCAGACTGAGTCGAATCCAATTTCAAGGAGGTCAAGAACGAAGAACCTGCTTCGGTATATTGTTTAAGCTGGTATTCGACTCGTCCGAGATTGGCAAACGCTTCGGCGTGAGACTTGTCGCGTTGGGTGGCTTCCTTGAACATCTCAAGGGCTTGGTCGTACTTCTTCTGTTCAAAATAGATTGCACCCAGATTGACGCATGGGTCAGCGTAGGTTTTGTCCAATGCCAGAGCACCCTTGTATGCAAGAATCGCATCCTCAAGATTTCCGGCTTGTTTGGCCTTAATGCCAGAGTTGTACATTTCTTTGGCTTCGTCAGAGACTGCGCTGGCCGTTGGAGTCAGCATAGTGTTCAGGGCGAAAGCAACTGCCAGGGTCAGGATAACGAACGCTTTTGATTGATTCATCTTACTCATAAAATTTCCTTTCAATAATCTGAATATTCTACACATTTGTCTATCTGATGGTTCGCGCTGATTACAACGTTTGTCGATGTCTCTCCACTGCTGTTTTAACTTCGGGGTATTTCAGGGCGAGGATGCGTGCTGCAAGAGCCGCGGCGTTTTTGGCTCCGGGACCACCAATAGCCACTGTTGCCACAGGAATACCCGGTGGCATCTGAACGATAGCCAGCAGGGAATCCATTCCTCCCAGGGCAGCCGGCAATGGTACTCCAATAACGGGCAGAAGCGAATGGGCAGCTGCTACGCCCGGAAGGGCGGCAGCCAGACCTGCCATCGCAATGATAGCATCGAAGCCATTTGCTTCGGCTTCACTGGCCAGCTGGGCAGTTTTCTCGGGATGACGATGCGCCGAAGAAATCTCTGTTTGGGCATCAATGCCAAATATCTTTAGTTGTTCCCGGCATTTTTGTGCGTACTCACTATCTGATTTCGAACCTATGATTATCAATGCTTTTGGCATATGTTATACCTGTTCTCTGGTTTTATTAAGTGCTCTGAAACCGATATCACGTCGATATATAGCTCCCTCAAACCGAATCTTGTTTATCGCCCGATAGGCGCGATTAAGAGCCTGTTGCAGGTTTTTGTCAATTCCAACAACACCCAGCACCCGACCACCATTAGTCATCAGATGATTCCCCTTAGGGACGGTTCCAGCGTGGAATATGTGACAATTATTGTCGCCGATGTTATGCAGGCCGGTGATTTTCAGACCGGTACGATACTTGCCGGGGTAGCCTTTAGAGGCCATTACGACACAGGCTGCCTCTTTCTGGCTCCATTCTATCTTGCGGCCCGAACCGAGTTTCTGATTAACTGAGGCCAGCATCAGGTCAAGCAAGTCAGTCTTCAGAAGTGGCAGTACGGCCTGGGTCTCAGGATCGCCGAATCGGCAATTGAATTCGAGTACCTTGGGACCGCTTTCTGTTATCATCAAACCAACGTATAGGACACCTTTGTATGTGATGCTCTCTTTGTGCAATCCAGTCATCGTTGGCTGAAGAATATAGTCGCGAATCTGGTCCACCAGGTAGTCATCGAGAATTCTTGTGGGGCAGTAGGCTCCCATGCCACCAGTATTTGGACCGCGGTCACCATCATAGGCTTGCTTGTGATCTTGGCTGGATAGAAACGGTATGATAGCCTTGCCGTCAGTAATAGCCATAACCGAAACTTCTTCACCCTTTAGGAACGATTCGATCACGATCTTGTTGCCTGCGCGACCGAATCGGTGCCTGATCATCATTTCTTCGATTGTGGTGGTGGCTTGTTTAAGATTTTTTGCTACCACTACACCTTTGCCAGCCGCTAAACCGTCAGCCTTGATTATGACCGGAAAATCCACAGAGTGGCAGAAGCCAATTGCCTCGGCCGCAACTGTAAAGACCTTGAATGCGGCGGTCGGAATGTGATATTTGCGCATGAACTCCTTGGCGAAGACCTTACTGCCTTCAAGCTGCGATGCCTGCTTGTTAGGGCCGAATATTTTCAATCGCCGTCGCTGGAATTCGTCAACGATCCCTTTGGTAAGAGGAACCTCCGGACCAACCACAGTCAGACCGATTTTGTTGCGATTGGCGAAATCTCCCAGGGCCTTGATATTATCCGCCTGGATGTTAACACACTTAGCAATCTGTCCGATTCCGGCGTTTCCGGGAGCACAGAAAATCTTATCGACCTTCTTCGATCTCTTCAATTTCCAGACAAGGGCGTGTTCGCGTCCACCGGAGCCTATCACAAATACTTTCATAGTCTTCCCAAGAGTTTTGCAGACCTCCAATAAAGCTTATAATTAACCAGTTTTTGCGCTGATTTCAAGCGGTTTTTTGGTCCCATCATGGAGATCCGTGGGTTTGATGTGGAGGTAAATATGGAAAAGGAAGCCGATCCAAACGGATCGGCTTCCAGTAAAAGCTCTAGTAACAGTGCCTTCTGGCTATTCCGGCTTCGAAAAAGCATCGGCTGGAATGTCGCCATTGATGGTGTACGTAGAGATATCAAATGTCATTGCCTTCTGGCCGTTAACGTTGCGTACCGACTTGAAGGGTACCTTGATACCTTCAACAACGGTGAGATTGGAATAAATCTCCTCCACCGATCCATCTTCATCAGCATAGCTCTTGCACACCAGCTCGTTACTAGTGGTAGTGAAAGCGAATCGACAGATCACGTCCCCATCGTTACCGACCACGGCGACCCAGTTTATGTCTGTACCTTCCACTGTACCAGCTCCGTCAAATACGGCCTGATAGTACGGTTCGTCCAGACTTGAGAAAATACGCAGTGTGTTTCGGTTACGCTGCTTGTCATGATCCAGGATGTCCTCCTCGGTCATTGGCGCCAACTGCATGGTGGCTTGGTCAGTCTTCCAGCCGGTGTTGCCGTCACGAATGGAAGAATAGATCTTCTGCCCCATGACATTAATAAGTCCCATACTCTGGTCTGGGAAAACGTCGATCCCTTCAGATTGTACAGGAAATTCACCGTTGGGAGTTACCAGCGTCAATGTAGCCTTGCGCCAAACAGATTTGACGTTCTTGTAGGCTGCCAGACCACCGTGAGCTTCGATAGCCGCACTGAGAATCTCAGTTCCTTTGGCGATGGTTTCGTCGTTGATTACCAACTCTTTTTCTTCAACTCCACTGGGGATAGTGATGTCGATCTCAACAACATTGCCAAGGCCAAGCTGATCAAGGGGCATCTCAAAATCTTCGCCCTTGCCAACGACAACGATGCGAAGCGCATCCGGTCGTAGATTGGCTTTGGCGGCGGTCATGACATCTTCAGGGGAAACCTTCTCTACCTTTTCCTTCTCCAGGAATAGGAAGTCATCGGGAAGGTTATAGAAGTCGTAGGTCATCAGACGACGGACAACTTCACCCTTGGAATCGAAGTTGAATACGAATGAATTTAGATAGCCGTCCTTGCCGGCTCGCATCTCGTTCTCTGTAGGTGGGTCGGTATGCATCTGCTCAATGACTTTGATCATCTCGCGCACGCACTTCGCAGTGGTTTCGGATTTGGTCGAAGCAAAGGCATAGAACATGCCGGGATACGAGATGTTGGCAGTATACACGCCGAAAGCAGCATAGGCCAGACCTTCACGGGAACGGACGGCATTGAACATCCGCGAACCAAACGAGCCACCGAAGATATTGTTCATGACGATCCGGGACGGGTAGTCCTCGTCGGTCGTAAGGCCGCCGATATGGCCCAGGATGATATTGGTCTGGTTAACGTCAGCTTTGTTGACGTAGTACACTTCATTCTCAAACTTGTAGTCCACTTCGGGGAGTGGAGGAACCGGGTCACCCTCGCGAACCCAGTCGTCGAAATGAGCCTTGATCTTCTCAACCAGTTCCTTGGAATCGAAGTCACCCCAGAAAGCCAACTGCACGTTCTGTGGTTTGAAATAGGCGGCATGAAAGTCGACCAGATCCTGTCGCTCGATAGCGTTGATGGTGGTGTATTCAACGTGACGAGCAAATGGAGATTCCGATCCGTAGAGGACTTTTCTATACTCGCGGATTGCAATTTGCATCGGGTCGTCATTCCGGCGCGAGATGCCTGAACGCATCTGCACCTTGGCCAGATCGATCTTGTCTTGATCAAATACTGGGCTACGAAGAACTTCGGTCAGCACTTCCAGACCCAGATCAGTGTACTCACTAAGAACATTGATATTAGCCCCACCAGAGGTATTGCCAATGAATGTCTCGACATAACCACCGATGGCTTCCAGTTGCTCGTCTATTTCGTCACCGGTCCACTTGGCTGTACCTCCGGTACGAAGGACAGTACCGCAAACGGACGCCAGACCGATCTTCTCGGCCGGGTCGAGGTGACCGCCACAATTGATGCGGGCGGAGCTTCTGAAGATAGGCATACTGCGATCAGGAAGCAGATAAAGTCGGAGGCCATTCTCGAGAGTGACCTTCTCAACTTCAGGGATTTCCAGCTTGTTCAGCTTGGGGTACTCGATTTTGTCGATATCCTGTGCCATGCCGGGGCCAGCCACAAGAGCCAGCAGGAAGGCCAGGGCGACAAATGAAAATATTTGTTTGCGAATCATGATAAGCCTCTCCTACTTAGCTTTCCTGGTGAATGATCATACCGACGGTACGGTTTTTCTTTGTCAAGTACTCTATGGCTACTCGCTGAATGTCCTCGGCTGTAACAGCATTGATGCGATCTAATTCGCGGAATAACTCGCGCCAGTTACCCCAACGGGTTTGATAGGCGGCCAGTTGCATTGCAATACCATTGTTGTCGTCCATGCCATTGATGAACTGTGCCTTGGCTCGAGCCTTGATTTTCTCAATTTCTTCGGCCGGGATCAACTCCGTCTTGAGCTTCTCGACCTCAGCGAAGATCTCTGCTTCAAGTTCAGGGTTGTCATGCTCGGCCGCAGCCATGGCATATACAGCGACCAGACCGGGATATTTGTCACCGGGGAAACCACCAAAGGCGCCTATATTAAGCGCGGCTTTTTTCTCTTTCACGAGGTTTTTGTACAGAAGAGACGTCCGACCCTGCCCCAGGTAATCGGTAAGGGCATCAAGGGCTGGGCGATCGGGGTGAGTTGCTTCAGGAATATGCCAACCTACAATGTAGAAAGGCTGTGCCGGATCTTCGATTGCTACACGACGTTCGCCCTTCTGTTCCGGTTCTACTGTAGCCAGTAGTTCCGGGGCCGGACGATAGGGGATGCGCTCCCAATATTTCTTGGCCAGCTTGAGGACATCTTTGGTTTTGACGTCTCCAACGATGGCAATAGTAAGATTGGATGGTCCGTAGTATTTCTCAAAATACTCGATGGCCGCATCGCGGGAGTAGTTTTGAATGTCTGACATGTGACCAACTATGGGTCGGCCATACGGGTGAGCCTTAAAGGAAGTAGAGATGAAGTCCTCGATCAGTTTGCCAATAGGGTTGGACTCTGTGCGCATACGGCGTTCTTCGGCCACGACGTCACGTTCCTTGTACATCTCTCTCAAGACGGGATTGAGAAAGCGTTCCGATTCCAAAGCCATCCAGAGTTCCACTTTGTTCGACGGCAGACTGAAGAAATAGACTGTCTCGTCATAGCTGGTGAAAGCGTTGAGGCCGACGCCTCCTTCACGCTCAATTATGTTGCCAAACTCATTTGGCTCGATCAACTCATACGAAGCCTCGCGAGCTGAATCGTAGGCTGCTTCGAGGGCAGCAATGCGGGTTGAATCGGCGAAGCGTCCCTTTTTACGCTCGGTGCGCAATTCGAGGAAAACGCTGTCCTCAATGGCGATCAATTCCAGTTCTTTGTCAATGTCTTTGGAGCCAACACTCTTGGTGCCTTTGAAGGCCATGTGCTCAAACATGTGGGCCATGCCCGAGTATTCCTTGGGGTCATCCGATCCACCCACATTTGCATAAGTAAGACAGGACACGACCGGAGCGTCGTGACGCTCCATGATAAGTACCTTAAGCCCATTTTTCAGCGTGTACTCGCCGACAGAATTCTCAAGTTCCGAGAAATCAAAGGCTGAGGCCGTCGCCGCCACAAGCAGCATCAGGCAGACCAGTACAGCCAATGGTCCGGCTTTAACGTGTGTCATAAGATCCTCCGTGAATGTGTTGTATCTTAACATATTGGTGCGAATAAACCACTAACGCTGGAGAGTGTCAAGTCCCTACTGGACTTGGATTGTGTGTAAAATGGGTGAAATACTACGCTGGCTATCTTCGATCAACGAGGCAAGGGTGGCAATTCAGACACCGACTGACCCGAAAATGGCTGTTGTGCTGGAGCTTACGGTGGAGACAGCATGGTCGTGTCGGGTCTGTAATCCTCAAATATGGGCGAAATGGTCTTCGGGGTAGAGCCCTACCACCATGAAATCAGTTTGGGTTTCAGGGTGTGGGGGAGATGCTTGTTGTTTGGAATCACGCGGGCACGAACACCGAAGCGTCCCGAGTCGATGCATCTGACCCACCCCGTGAAAGTACACACACCGTCATCGTTGCTCTCGACCAGAGTCGCCGGCACCGGAGTATATTGTTCTATTTCGCTCTGCGAATTGAGGTGGCCTGAGATCATCTCTACTCGCACATCATCAGGAGAGATATCCCCCATACTAATTTTGATAGTTACCGGGAATTTTTGACCTACGTAAACGGTAGCATCAAGTCCTGGTATATCAACATTTTCAATGACGATGTTGTGCCATTCCTGGGTCATATGTTCCAGCCACGAAGTTACGGAACGCGTAACAGCGAACCCGTCGGCAGACAATTCTCGGGCGTGCCTGATCGCCGGGGCATAGCACCGGTTGGCGTAATTAGTAAGCATGTTGTGAGCCGAGAACATCTGTCCGGCCATCTTGATGGAAGCTTTCATTTTATTTATCCAGCGTAGCGGATTCCCACGGTCATTACGATCATAGAAGAGGGGGATGACTTCCGTTTCGAGCGTGTTGTAGAGCATCTCCGACTCCAGCCGGTTCTGAACTTCGATGTTGTCGTACTCTTCACCGTTGCCAATCTTGAACCCAGTATCATCACAGTACCCCTCGTCCCACCAGCCATCGAGGATAGACAGATGCAGCGAGCCATTCAAGGCTGCTTTCATGCCGGATGTACCGGAAGCTTCCTGGGGACGCCGCGGAGTATTCAGCCAGACATCGGAACCCTGAACCATATATCGGGCAACATTTATGTCGTAGTCCTCAAGGAAGATGATACGATTGCGGAACCGTTCCTGTGATATGAGACCGATAATCTCCTTGATGATCTCTTTTCCCGGACTGTCAAGGGGGTGAGCTTTGCCAGCCAGGATAATCTGCACCGGGTGGTCATCATCGTTGACTATCCTTTCCAGTCGATCGGGATCGGAGAAAATTAAATCGCCGCGTTTATATGTCGAGAAGCGGCGGGCGAAGCCAATAGTCAGGATACGCGGATCGAGTATTTGGTCTGCCTGGTTGATCACCAGTTCTGAAGAACCCCGCCGGATCAATTGCTGCTTGAGACGTTTGCGAGCGAAAAACACCAGTCGCTCGCGGCGTCGGTTATGAGTCCGCCACAACTCTGCATCCGGTATTTTCTTCACTCGTTCCCAGTGCTCAGGTGCGCCGGGATGTTCGGTATAGGCCGAACCGAAATATGACTCGTATAATTCCTGGAGGTCGTGCGAAATCCAGGATCCCAGATGAACCCCGTTGGTGATGGCACGAATGGGTACTTCCGAGATGGGTAGTTCGGGCCATATGTTGTGCCACATCTCTCGCGACACCCGGCCATGCAGAACGGATACGCCGTTAGCGAAAGCGGCTGTTTTCAGGGCGGCTACCGTCATGCCGAATGATTCTGATTCGTCATCGGGCATCACCCGTCCCATGGCAATGAAATCCTTCCACGAAATACCAAGTTCGGATACCAGGTTCGACAGATACCGGTGGACCAACACGGTCTCGAATTTCTCATTCCCGGCCGGGACCGGCGTATGGGTGGTGAACACGGTCGTGCTCCACACATTTTGCTCAGCCTCCTGGTAACTCAGTTTTTGTTCCTGCATCAGGTTACGAATCCGCTCCAATGTGAGGAACCATGAATGGCCTTCGTTTAGATGAAAAATCGTAGGGTCGATGCCCAGCGCACGCAAGGCACGCACACCGCCCACCCCAAGGATAATCTCCTGCCGGATGCGCATGTCCTTGTCGCCGCCGTAGAGAACGGATGTAACCTCACGACATTTGGTAGAGTTCTCAGGAATGTTCGCGTCGAGCAAGTACAGCGGTATAAGCCCCACGCTCACTTTCCATATCTGTAATTGGACCGGTGTATCTCCCAGCATCACAGTCACACGCACCGGTTCATCATTATCATCTCTGACAAGTTGCACCGGCATGTGATACCAGTCGTTCTCTTCATAGCGTTCCTGCTGCCAGCCGTCCGAGGAGAGGAACTGCCGAAAATAACCGTAACGGTATAACAATCCGACAGCGACCATAGGTAAGCCCAGGTCGGATGCGGCCTTCAAGGTATCTCCGGAAAGTACGCCAAGTCCTCCGGAATAAACTGGCAGTCCGGTATCAAGACCGTACTCCAGAGAGAAATAGGCGATTGTGCTTCCCTGGAGGTCTTCATGCTCGTACTGGAACCATCGCTTCAGGCCAAGATAATTACGATACTTCTGGTGGGTTCGGTCCAGACTGGCCACGAAACCGTCATCCTCGGCAGCCCTTTGGAGAGTTTCCTGGGGTAGTTTGGAAAGCATCTCGACTGGATTCTGATAACACTGCTCCCACATTTCGGGGTCGAGCCTGATGAAAAGCTTCACCAGATTCCAATTCCACGAGTACCAGAGGTTCTGGGCCAACTCCTGGAGAACCAGAATCCGCTCGGGCAATCTTGGCAATACAAGGAACTGTTTCAGACGCATAGCTTTCCCGATAGTAGGACGTTTGTTTTTCGTAACCAATAAGTCTACAATCACAGTATCGCCCCAAACAACCACAATTTTACTCCTGCTGACGTAGTCAATGCAACAAAAATAGGTGATTACCAATTTATCCGGAAAAAGGTCGAATGTGTAATTAGGTACACCATTTGTGTCGAAACAGATATTATCGGCCTTTGCAGGCAAGAAATTGGTTGCATAAGAGTAGTTTTATCAAATCCTTATGGCATGGGAAAGAAGATGAAAAGAATTGGTGTACTAACGGGCGGCGGCGATTGTCCGGGCTTGAACGCTGTGCTGCGCGCAGTCGTGAAAACGGCAGATAACGATTATGACGTTAAAGTCCTTGGCTTCATTGACGGATATGAGGGCCTGATTTTAAATCGCTATCGCGAACTTACCAACAGGGATGTCTCCGGCATCCTGACTCGCGGTGGTACGATCCTGGGTACTTCGAATCGAGCCGATCCATTTCATTATCCTGTGCTGGAGGGCGAGGATTACGTATACCTTGATCGCTCCAACCAAGCCGTCAGGAATTTTGAAGCACTCGGACTGGATGTTCTTGTTGCCATTGGTGGGGATGGGACTATGGCGGCTTCCGAGGGAATGATAAAGCTAGGGCTACCCATTGTGGGTGTACCCAAGACGATTGATAACGATTTGTTCGGTACTGATATAACTTTTGGATTTGACTCCGCATTGGCTACCGCCACAGATGCCGTGGACAAGATTCACACTACTGCCCAGTCGCACCATCGGGTAATGATAATCGAAGTTATGGGGCGTTATGCGGGGTGGCTGGCGCTCAGTTCAGGTCTGGCCGGTGGCGGCGACATTATTCTCATCCCGGAGTTTCCTTACGATATAGAGGCTGTCTGTAGTGCTATCAAGGATCGCAACGCGGCCGGTAAACGTTTCTCCATTGTGGTGGTGGGCGAAGGAGCCCATCCTGCAGGCGGTAGCATGGTTGTGGATCGCCGGATAGAGACGTCTCCCGATGCCATCCGTCTGGGTGGAATATCTCGGCAGGTGGCCGCTCAGATTGAGGGCCTGACCAATCTTGAATGTCGGGTAACAATCCTGGGCCATCTTCTCAGGGGTGGTTCACCCACAGCCTTCGACCGTATTCTTGCCACCCGTTACGGTACCGAGGCGGTCCACATGGTGATGAGAGGGGAGATGGGGCAGATGGTGGCTATGAAAGACGGCCAGATTGGCTCGACCCCGATGTCTGAAGTAGCAGGTAAACTTCGCCTCGTAACGCCTGACCATCCCTTGGTCAAAGCGTCCTTGTCACTTGGAATATGTGTTGGACTGCCGAAGGGTGTGCCAATCGAAGAATCATTGATTGAAGAAGCAACGACATAGGAATTGCTCTGAGGTCGGAACAATAGCCGAGTTGTTGCTCGGCTGAACCTCATATGGAAATCGAGGTCATTTGTAATTGATTACGCTAGCCTTTCACGGTGCCGCCGGAACAGTCACCGGGTCAAAGTATCTTGTCCGCGTCAATGATCGACAGGTCATGGTCGATTGTGGTATGTTTCAGGGCCGACGATCCCTGCGCCAGAAAAACTGGGAGCCGCTCCCGTTTGATGCCTCCGATGTGGATGCCATAATTCTCACCCACGCTCATATCGACCATATTGGATACTCGCCCAAGATGGCCAGGGAGGGATTTAACGGGCCACTCTATGCCACACCTCCGACTGTGGATATCGCTCGCATGTCATTGATCGATGCCGCTCATATACAAGAGGAGGATGCCGAGTATCGTAACAAGAAGGGAATCACCCGGCATGAGAAGGCGCTGCCGCTATTCGATCGCAAGGATGTAGAAAAGCTCCATGGTCAGTTTGAGGCGGTCAGGTTTGACGAATGGACCACTATTGGGACTGAGATTAAATTTCGTTTCGGTGTTATCGGCCATATTCTGGGGGCGGCCTTCGTTGAGATGATTCTCAACGACGGAGACCATGAAGTGTCAATTCTTTTCTCAGGTGATGTTGGCCGCTATGGCAATCCGTTGGTTCACAATCCCAGTCCGCCCCCGCAGACCGATTATGTGGTGTGTGAATCCACCTATGGTGGGCGTATCCACGAACCTGAAGACCCCTATTTCATATTTTCTGAAATCATCAACGATGTGATAGCGCGCAAGAGTATTTTACTCATCCCTGCCTTTGCCATCGGGCGTACGCAGCAGATTGCCTACTTGATCCATGACCTGATCGAGAAGAAACGCATCCCCCCGATCGGTATCCACATTGACTCGCCAATGGCTATCAGATCGACTGACATCTATGTCAAGTATCCTGACTATCACAAGGTTGACATCGAGTGCCTGAGCGGCAAGAAGTGTATTCTTAACGGTCAGCATGTGTCTTTACATCGCAAGCGTAAATCATCTAAACTTCTCAATCGACTGACTGGCCCCGCCATTATTATGTCGGCCAGCGGTATGTTGACCGGGGGACGCATTATGCATCACCTGATGATGCGACTTCCCAAGGCGGAAAATACGATTATGCTGGCCGGTTTCATGGCCGAGGGAACTCTTGGTCGGAAACTGGCTGATGGCGCTGACAAGATTTACATCCACAAACAACCGGTGGAAGTCAGGGCGAAACTGGTCAAGCTGCATGGACTTTCCGGACATGGAGATTATCAGGAAATTTTGCACTGGCTGGAGCCTTTCACCGAGTCACCGAAAAAAGTGTTTGTAACGCACGGTGAAGAGTCACAGAATATCGCTATGGCTGGGCACCTTAAGAAAGAAAAAGGCTGGGACTGTCACATTCCGAGTCTTCACGAAACGGTAGAATTGTAAGCCTCAACAGGATTTGATTTGATGAAGAAGAAACTTACCCCCGCTCAAATGTCAAAGCGTCTAGGTCAATCATCGGCCTATCGGATCGCATATAAGGATCATGATTTTCTGGATTCTGGCTATGCTCGTCCAGCCCGGCTTCAATTAGAGTTGCTTAAACCCGAGACCATTCTTCGTCGAGAGGGGATTGCTTCGACTATTGTCTGTTTCGGCGGGACACGCATAGTCGAGCCGAAAGAGGCCAGGGCAGAACTGCGAAAGATCGAGAATAAGCTCAAGCATCGCCCTTCAGACAAAGAACTACGTCGACAAATGCGAGTAGCTAAATCAGTTTTGGCTAAATCACGTTTCTACGATGAAGCTCGTGAGTTTGCGCGGTTGGTTTCTATTGAAAGTCAGGGCAACGACAACCACGAGTACGTCATAGTTACCGGCGGCGGTCCGGGGATCATGGAGGCAGCTAATCGTGGTGCGTATGATATTGGCGCTAAATCAATCGGTCTGAATATCACGCTGCCGATGGAACAGGAACCAAACGCCTACATCACTCCTGAGCTGTGTATGCAGTTCCACTACTTTGCAATTCGTAAAATGCACTTCATGCTTAGGGCGAAAGCATTGGTGGCATTCCCGGGTGGATACGGTACGCTCGATGAACTGTTCGAGGGACTCACTCTGGTACAGACTAAGAAGATCAAACCACTGCCGGTCATTCTCTTTGGTGAGAAATTCTGGAAGGGTTTCATCGATTTTGAATACCTGGCCAAACAAGGCACGATTGATCCCGAGGATCTCAAGCTGTTTGTCTATGCGGATCACGCCGCAGACGCCTGGGATTACATCAAGTATTTCTATCAGGGGGAGTAGCAGGCACAGGCATTGCCTGTCTTTGTCTAGTGCCCCACAGCTT
The DNA here is from genome assembly GCA_019038695.1 of Candidatus Zixiibacteriota bacterium. Classification (NCBI taxonomy): domain Bacteria; kingdom Pseudomonadati; phylum Candidatus Zixiibacteriota; species Candidatus Zixiibacteriota bacterium. The sequence goes on along the minus strand of JAHOYZ010000008.1, from coordinate 28,451 downwards.
GCTGTGGGTTCCATGAGCATGTGATCTTAAGGGGTGCCATGCTCAAACTCGTTTGGGCATGATTTCCTACTAAGACTGGATGCCGGATCAAGTCCGGCATGACAAATTTGTGAATGGCACTCGGGGTGGGGTTTGTGTCCGCCACCCTTCGACTACTCTCACAGGCATTGCCTGGTTGGGTGACGGACACATCAATGTCTTTTACTTGTACGACCGTCGCGCGCCCTGGGCAGCGTCAATCTGGCGCACAACTTCTTTGAAATGTGCCTTGGTCATATCGTCTAAACCGATGTTGTTTGTTCCGTTCATAACAGCAGTCTCAATAACATCAAGGTCATTTGCGGCCAGCGTACGAGCATCGGAGGGATAAACCCACGAGTCGTTGAGGTAGATACCGATGATCCGCTTGAGATGCGATAACTGTAGCTGACGACGGAAGCTGTTGACGTTCTCCGGTCCTATAATTTCGGTCCAGATAGAGCGCCGTACTTCGGTGAACATATCATGGATCGAGTAGGCTTCTTCACCTGGTGCAAACCGTTCAATGTTGTCTACCAGTCGTCCCAGCGTATGGGGAGCGTAAAGATTCGATATGGCGCGGTTCTGCATTGCCAATGCCTGGCGGTGGATCGGGTAGTCGATCTGATAGATTGAATAAACCGACCAGTTAAAGTCCGGCAAACGCTCCGGCTGGAGTTTGTTGAGCAAGTCGGCCGGAAGATCGAAAGCGTCTGGCGCAAACAGGTTGTCTTTAAGGAATTTCACCGCTTGCCGCTGTTCGTCGGCCGGGACCGGGCAGAAGGGCAGCACGTCGGTCGTGTCGCCGACATGGAAACGATTGTGATAGATGCCGCCAACATAACGCGAGGCAAACCGTGCGGATGAGAAGAATGAACGCCAGCCGGTGTTAAAAGCCCGCAGGACGTTCTGATAACTCTCGCCTTCCTTCTCAAATTGACCCATCGTATTGTTCCACAGTTCGCGGGTCAGGCCAATCTTATGTTCGCAGAAGGCGATGGGATCATCACCCAGATCAAACAAAAGACTCATGGGATCGATCCCTTTTGTGCCCGATCCAAAAGCATCTTCGTCGGTGCTGTAAGCCAGCAACGGATCGGCGGCACGACCGGCGATTTCCTGTAGCTTGGGCCATTCGTCCTCAGAGGTAGTATCCTCGAAATCGGAATAACCGTATTCGATACACCAATCGCCATAAGGACCCGGTACCGAAGCGTAGAATTCACCCTGGGTGCGGTCCGGCCCGGCGATATTAGGAGCGGCATAGTCCATGATTGATCCGACTGTACCATGCTTGCGGGTGAACTCAGGATCGTTAATCTGGTCAAGACTATAGATAGTCGAGCCTTTGTAGTTGTGACGAAAACCGAGCGTATGACCAACTTCATGCGCCACTAGTTCAACAAGATAGGCATGGATATATTCCTTAGTAAGCGAATCTTTGTCAACCAGATCACCTGCAGTACTGATGGCATAGGTCAGCCCGAACGCTGCCTCGCGGGCAGATTCCATACCGTAGTTACAGAAATGTTCGTTGTGAGAGTACTCATCTACAGGCAGTTCCGGGATGTCGGCATCGGGTGTCACCGGATCAATGAAGAACTCCATGTTGGAGAACATGTATCTGATAAAGTCTACTGAAACCCGAATATCGGCATCGTATATCTGCCCCGTGAACGGATTGGCGCGAGATGGTCCCACGGCGTAGCCACCGCCGGGGATGATGACCCACTGGACGGTGCTGTAGCGAACATCGGCCGGGTCCCATTCGGCGGTGTCTGGCATTTGTTTGGCCACGATTGCATTGCGAAATCCAATTTTCTCAAAGGCAACATTCCAGAACTCAATCCCTTCGGCAACGGCATCACGGTATTCCTCGGGAACGGTGTTCTCGACCCAGTATACGATGGGCTCCACCGGTTCGGACATGCGGGCGTCGGGGTTTTTCTTTTTGAGATTCCAACGCTCAATGTAACGAACATACGAGGATGGATTATCGAGGGTGGAATAGTCACGGTACATTGTCATGAAGTAGCCGACACGATCATCAGCCAGACGGGGGACATAGTCCGTTTCCGGCAATGATGACAATGAATAGTGGAAAGTGTGAAAGAAGCTGTAACCGTTTTGCATATTGGAAGCGCCGAACGATTTGGAACCCTTGTAGTGTAAACGGACGTCTATTTCGCTGTTCTCCGGGAACGATTTCACCATTCCGAAGTAGCTGTTTTTCTTGTCAAAACTGAAACTCATTTTCGCCCGGCTGAAAACATTGCCCAGGTGTTGCGCATCACGTATAAATAGCTCAGCGGGATTGATCAGAATCGCGCCGGTGGAATCATTCGGTTTGGATTTGACTGCCGTTGAGGCAAAGAGGTGATCAGAAAGACCGTCGGGGATGGCCTTATGCAGAGCAGAGGAAGTGTCGGCGCGGATGCGCAGGTTTTTCTCCAGCATCATAATGTTCTTGCCGACGCGTTGGAAATAGAATGGAAACGATCGGCCCATAGCGCCGTTGTCAAAGAAACCACCCTCGGCGGCAGTGCGAGTTTCACCACAAAGGAATATCTCGTCAAATTGCTCCGGCTCGATTGCCATCAGCATACTATTGTCGATGGTGTCACGATAGAAATCGAACAGTCCCTCGATGAGAACGCGATCCTTTACCAGGTCGGCGAACGGTTTTTCTTTGCCTTTGTCGGCTGGTTTGTCCGTCGATGATTTGCTCTTATCCTGGTCGCCAAACGTTCTGACACGGCGACCGGCTTGCACGTCTGATGTTGCCCAGCTGACGAGTGATACGGTCAGGAGCGAGAATACAAAAGTTTTGAGGCGCATGGGGACTCCTTTAGAAAACAACGAAGTAGTATGTACGATTCATTAGTAAACGACAATATCACCCAAAATGTTCCATATCACAAGGGGATTATCGCGACGTGTAGCCTATTGACAAGAGAAGTGTGTATTATCTTAGACAGGTGTAATTTGATCAGGAGTCAAGTATTTGTAGGTTAGGATTCCTTGAGGTCCTGACGATTCCAAATGGCGGAACCACTAAGAAGGGTTTCGCCCTACTAATCTATACAACTTTGTCCTATAACTGGGTAGCAAAGTCATGCTTCGACTCCGCTCACTGGCATTGCCAGGTTGGGTGACTTGATAGACAACATGTTACAGTTTGTCATGTAGGCGGAGTCGAAGCATGTTTCAATTATCTGGGTTTTTCAACATCCCTTCAGGATGGGATATCACCACCATAAAATAGTAGTTCACATGACCGTCAAACGCTTACCTGAGTCAAGTGTGTTTGGCGTGCCAGTCAAGATAGGCGTTACCTTTTTCGGTCAGGTCGTAGTAGGTGTGGTTGCGGTGTTTGATCCATTTGTTGTCAACGATCCCCTTACGATACTGAATAATCCGAGGTTCGACTCGCTCAATCAAGTCCATTTCACGCAGCTTCTTGTGGCTATCAAAGGCAGCCTGTTTGGTGATGTTTGTTTTCCGGGCTACGAGGAGGGAGTAATCAACACCGTACTTTCGATGGTGCCGCATCACCACCCAATCGGTCTTGTCTAAATCGTCGTAGTTCTTGTCAGGAGAAAAAGGAGCTTGCTCCTCAAGAATATCGTCCCACTCCAGTTTGACCAGCCGTTGCTGCTCGGCCTTGGCCAGGTTGGGGCAGTCTCGCCGGTGGACTTTGAGTACATTGTCGTAGCTGTAATAACCTACGATATCATCACCGACAGTGGGTGTGCAGCATTTCGCCAGGATGTAGTCTTCTTTCAATCGGATCGGATTAACCATAATGCAATATAGGCAATTATAATGCCCAATGACAATGTCTCTTGTTTTGACAGCAATGACAGACTACATTCCCTCAAGATAAAAAAACGAAAGCGAGCTTATGCCCGACATTTTGATCTCATCCCCCTCAGGAATAATAGCCGCTCTGGCAGCAGTAACATCGTTCTTTTTCTTTCTGGAAAAGAAAACCGAGTGGAAGTTATTCAACTATCTCCCGCCGTTGATTTTCATCTACCTGATACCGGTAGCGTTATCCAACAGTGGCGTAATTCCCAGCAAATCACCCGTATATGATTTTATGGGCACCAATTTGCTCCCCATGTTCCTGGCCATTATGCTGCTGGAAGTGGATATCATGGCCACGATCCGTGTGATGGGGAAGGGCATATTTGTCATGTTGTTGGGTACGTTAGGCGTGGTTGTTGGAGCGCCGATTGGGCTGATGCTGGTGAAACATGGACTGGGACCGGAGGCATGGAAAGGGTTTGGGGCGTTGGCCGGGAGTTGGATCGGTGGCACGGGTAATATGCTGGCAGTCGGCAATGCTATCGGGCTTGACGAAAGTTCGCTCGATTTCGGTTACGCTGTTATTGCCGATAACGCCGTCTATTTGATCTGGCTACCGATTATGCTGGGCTCGAAGAATTTCGCTGGCTGGTTTAACAAATTTACGAAAATGCCCAAGGAACGGGTGGAGACGCTCAAGAAAGCAGCCGCTGAACTCACTACTGACAAGGGTACTCCGGCTATGCGACACTTCCTGTACCTGATTTTCATCGGCTTTGCCGTGACTGCTTTGGCGACATGGATCGCAGGTCATATCCAGCCATTACCCCCTGTCTTCTCAACCAATACTTACAAGATTCTGTTGGTGACATTTTTTGGTGTCGCCTTGTCATTTACAAAGGCCAGCAAGATACCGTGTTCTCATGCGTTAGCAATGGCGCTCGTGTATCTGTTCGTGGCACGAATGGGGGCGAAAGCGGATTTGTCCAATCTCGACTCTTCGGTTTTCTGGTTCCTGCTGGGGGCTTACATCTGGATCTTCATACATGGCGGTTTTCTGGTCGCGGCAGCACGGATATTTCGGGTCGATGTCCACACGGCTGCAATTGCATCGGCGGCCAACATTGGTGGAGCGGCTTCGGCTCCAATTGTGGCGGCCTATCATAATCCTGTGCTGGTGCCGGTATCGATTCTGATGGCGTTGCTAGGCTATGCTATTGGCAACCCGGCGGCGATTCTGGCGGCGCAATTGTGCGAGTGGGTTATGTAGCAGGCAGGCATTGCCTGTTATTGAGTATTGCCTGCTAATAGGCATCGCCTGTTCTCTGTCAAGAGCGCACGGCTCTTGACCTATGAAGAAAGCTATTTAATACCGAACGATCTTTATCGGAATTGTGAGAATGGTCGGGTCGGAATCCTCGTCCGTCCCAATGAGCAGGGTAGCATTGGTCATGTATGTTCCCTTGGTGATGTCAGGGCGCGGTGTGATTTCCAACACCAGGTCCGAACCTTTCCCTGCTTTATCAACGGTCGCTGTTATGGTGAATGAGCTATCATACTGAATGATGTCCAATAGCGAGATAGAATCGAAGCTCCGGTTGGGAATACGTACGGTCTCCGTTGTTTTTTTCGGTAAGAACATGATAGCGGCCGGTTCAGGACGCAATCCGTTGAACCACTGTCCGACAATCGAGAGGTAATGGAATTCCAGTGTGTCCAGATCGGGATGGTCAGTGATGACAGTAAAGGACCTGTTGGTTGGGCCAAATAGGTCCTTGGTTTTGAACCGCAACTGAAAATGGGCAGTGTCGTCGGGTGATATAATCGAATCCAATGAGCTAACATTGCCACAATCGCAGTTGGCGATGGCACGTTGGATACGAATTGTGTCGTCCGTCCGGTTTTCAAAAGCGAACTGGCAATAAACAGTGTAGTCAATGCCCATGTGTCCAAAATCAAACATCTGTTCCTCAAGGGTCGGAAGAACGTTCGAGGAAGTCTCTTTCGATATGCCTGCGCCGCTGAGGATAGCAGTTATTGTGAGCACGAGAACAAAGTTCATTTTTTCTCCATCACTTCGGTATCGGAGTGGTAGCCATGTCGTCGCATCCAGTCATCATTATAGCATTTGCTGAGGTAACGAATGCCTGCATCACCGAATATCCCAACCACGAAAGAATCCTCACCAAGGTCAGCGGCCACTTGCTCCATAGCGCAGGCAACCGAACCGGATGAGCCTCCGGCTGAGATACCTTCTGCTCGTGCAATGAGTCGAGCCCGGTTGAAGGAATCCTCATCCGAAACCGTTATTACTTCGTCCACCAAATCAGGGTGGAGAGCGAGGGTCACGACATCAGAGCCAATACCCTCAACCTTGTAGGGATGCCCGACGATCTTGTGTCGGTCACGGATGTAATCGGCAAACACAGAACCCTCGGGATCGACAGCTACCGCAACCAGGTCAGGATTCTGCTCCTTGAGATACTTGGCCACGCCCGAGAAAGTACCTCCGGTGCCAATGCCCGCCACAACGTGAGTGATGCGTCCCTCAGTGTCCTCCCATATTTCCGGGCCGGTCGTGAGGTAATGAGCTTCGACGTTATCCTGACTATCGTATTGATCAAGATCGAAGTAACCGTGTTCGCGGGCCATGTTACGAGCCACTGCCCAGAATCCGAGAGGGTCATCATGCTCGACTGTTTCCGGTGTGACAATGACTTCAGCGCCATAGGATTTCATCAGATCGACTTTTTCCCGGCTGGTTTTTTCCGGCGTAGTGACGATGGCCTTTAATCCGAAATGTTGAGCTACCATAGCCATAGCCGAGCCAGTGTTTCCGGAAGTGTTGTCAATGACTGTATCGCCAGGTTTAAGGTGACCACAGTCCATAGCCTTCTTAATGGTATGGTAGGCCATGCGGTCTTTGAGGGAGCCGGTTGGATTGTGGAACTCCAGCTTCACATATGCCCTGGGGCCATTGGCTGGAATACCTGTACGCAAACGCACCAATGGTGTGTGTCCGATAAGCTGTGTGATGTCTTCGTACAGTCGCATATTTCCCAATCCAGTAAGGTTATTATCCTACCCAATAGTTATACAAAACTCAACCCTTTAGTTCAGAAAAATCAAGGGCTTTTAGTTGACACTTCACTGGTAGGCCGGTTACAATCGGATAAAGAAGATGATGATCAGGAGCGGTGACATTAGTCACATCGCTTCGGCTTTGACATGGAGGTTCTATGAGACGTTTAGGTATATTGGCAGGTTTGCTCGTGATAGTCGGTTTGCTGGCGCTGGGTTGCTCAAAGAAGAAGGATGAGGTCGCCCAGCTTGAGAAGGAACTACTCGGGGATTCCGCAATCGCCGACTCTCTTGGAGATAGCGTTACGCAGTCAGACTTTGTGGGCGATGATACAGGCATGGCAATGGATGCCGGGGCGGTGCCCGAAGAAACACAGCCGAAAGAACTCCCGAGCGCTCCAACAGGTAGTGGTTACACAGTACAGGTGGCGGGATGCGAAGATCGTGCCTACGCTCAGCATCTGGTTAAAGTATACACTGATCGCGGTTTCGAACCGTTTGTGACAAACTATACGGTTGATGATCAATTATTCTATCGGGTTCGTATCGGTCAGTTTGAGGGTTATCGAGAAGCCACAATACTCAAGGCAGAGCTGATCGACAAGTACTCTGCGGATGTGTGGATTGATCAGCTCCAGTAGCGAGTAACTACAGCCAGGTGGATATGGGCGGTAGACGCCCAACCAGGTGATACCTGTCGTCTGCCGCATTTAATATGGAGCGATGATGAAAAGCCACACAGACTATCTCACTTTCCATGTGCCGAAGCGACGAGATTATATAAATATTACAGCTGAGGTGGAAGATGTGCTGGCTGGGAGTGGCATCACCGAGGGGATGATGCTCGTCTCGGCCATGCACATAACCGCTGCCGTATATATCAATGATGCCGAATCGGGGCTAATTGAAGACATCGACGAATGGCTCGAAACTCTCGCCCCGTTTGGCAAGGATTATCGGCATCATCGCACCGGCGAAGACAATGGTGATGCCCATCTCAAGAACCTTCTTATTCACAATCAAGTGATGCTACCGATAACTGCCGGGCGGATCGATCTGGGTCCCTGGCAGCAGGTCTACTACGCCGAGTTCGACGGCCGCCGTAACAAACGGGTTATAATCAAGATAATCGGGGAGTAGGTCGGGTGGCCCACCATTTTATGGTGGGTAGTGAGCCTTTGTAGATCAGGAGGCTTGTCCTCCTGACGAATGATGTCAGGACCGCAAGGGTCCTGACCTACTACCGCCCACGGAAATCCCACATGAACGATGAGCCACCCAAACTAATCCTAAGCGCTCATAGCACCGATAATTCTATTAGAGGACGTGCCAGAATATCGTAACACGTCCAATGAAATTATTTTAGGAGGGTTATCGTGCTCAAAGCCAGCTCAATCATTCTGACCGCCTTGTGCCTCACTATCACCGCAAATTCTAACACATTTGCAGGAGTCGAAGTGGGTCTGTCAATTGACAGCGACGGTATCAAGAGTTTCCATTTGGCCATTGGTGAACATTACCAGATCCCCGAAAAAGAAGTTGTTGCGGTACGGAAGAAATCCTTATCGGACGAAGAACTCGTGGTTGTCTTTTTCCTGGCCGAACATGCGAACGTCAAAGCCGGTGTAATACTCAACCTTCGCTCCAAAGGAAAGTCCTGGTGGGAAATCACACATTATTTCGGGTTGAATCCTGACATCTTTTTCCTTGCTCTGAAGACAAACCCCGGTCCGCCTTATGGCAAGGCCTACGGCCACTTCAAAAAAGCAAAAAAACACCGGTGGAAGAACATCTCTCTGGCAGATGTCGATATTGTCAATTGTGTCAACCTGAGGTTTGTCACGCAGCGTCACGGTTACTCACCTGATGAAGTCATCCGTCTGAGACACCAGGGTCACAAATTCGCCAGGATCAACGCCCACGCGAAGCACCAGATGAAAGAGAAACGCAAGCACAAGCAGATGTCAAAGGCGTCCGGGCATCAGAAGCCGCACAAGGGTAAGGGCAAGAAAAAGAAATAACCGATCGGGAACAATAGAGCCTAAGAATCTCCTAAAAAAAACAAAAAGGGCGGAGTCGTTGTGACTCCGCCCTTCAAGATATATCGATTACCAGCTGGCAGGTCGGGGTCCGTGTTCCTGAAGGAGATAAAAAACCCAACACAATTTGCCTGGCTCATTTCAATTCGATATCAGTCTCAAATGCCTACGGTCATGGTTCTTCTCCGACGCACAATTACCCAGCCCATCCAGCCGACCAGCAGAACGCTGAAGATGATAAAACCCCATTCGGTGAGGGTGGGAATCTTAGCTGTTCTTACAAACGTAGTCTCGTAAACTGCCTCGGGGCTACAACTCGCCACGACATACACAGTATATGTTCCGACCTCATTCACATTTGCACTCGGGAAGTGTGATGTCCAAAAATCTGGGTACACCCAAGCCACCGATTTTGTAGGCAGAATGTCCGCCATCACGTCTCGAATATCAGTGGCGCCACTGGGACGGCGTACAGAAACCTGTGTAACCGTACACGTCGTTGTTCCAGTGTTAGTTATTGTTATTGTAGCTGGTGTTCCTACTACAGCAGTTGCAGGAGTTGCTGTTACAGAAACCTGTCCCAGAGCGTTCCCAGTGCCGATTACCAGCAGTGCTAACGTCACAAATATAACTAATTGTCCGAATTGGTAACAGTGTCTCATTACTTCCTCCTTAAGGTTTCACATACAGAAATGGACAGGTAGGCGTTGCCCACTATCCTTGAATTCAAAACAAGAGAGTATGTATCGGCGGGGCGCGACGGTCTGGAAAACAAAAACAGCGTCGTTCAAGTAGTACTTCATGTAAGTTGTTAAAACACCTGTTATACCACGTTGATAGGAATATCCTGCGGGGATAACGCCTTCGCCATGCATATCTGAGGAATATCAGAGTCAGGGAGTTAACAAGGACTATCACGAATGAACCAAGCAGAAAACCAAAAAGAGAACAAAAGCCGACTACGAGGTGGGAGTCGGTATTTGATAGCACAAAGATACTGTCTACACCGGTCGATTTGATCAGGGCATATTCCAGGCCGATCCACAGCATGGCTACGAAAGCAGGATCGAAGCCGATACGCCTTTTGGTCAAGTTCACTGTTAGTCCAAAGACAGCAAGGATAACGTTCAGAATAAACAATTTGGTAAAAAACGCTGCTGGAGAAGATAGTATCTGAGCGATGTCAATAGCTATGGTGTAGGTTGTTGCCAGCAGCATACCCGCCAGAACTGAGCCAGCAAGGCGGGTGCGGTCGAGCACCCACAAGTATGGGACAAGGGCGAATAGAGAGATGAACTGTAGTTCTGCGATGACATGCGGGATACATAGCAGCAATGCCGAACAAAGCGGTAGGAAACAATTCAAGGAATAGAGAGAGCCTTGACCGCCATGTTTTACAGACCTTGGCATGCGGATGTCCTCCTGCCTGCCGTTTAGTATCGTAACATCATTACTGGGCGATATGGGGAAGACAAATTCGCTTTACTGCATTTGTGTCATCAGACACACGTACTACACCATTAACGCTATACAAATGTATCCGTAATGGTACCGACAGCTTATTGAAACCCTAATATCGCCAAGCAGTACTTGTATTCAAATTGTCCGATGCTAATCTGGAAGTATTCCCTGCCAATAACGTACAAATTTACGGGTTGGCTGTCAAGGGAATAATGCACTCCTGTCCTGCCAACTGACGGCACGGGGCTGAAAGCGCACCAATGACTTGGCTTATATCTACCCGACTATGTAGCTCCTGAAAAACAAAGAAGGGCGGAGTCGTTGTGACTCCGCCCTTCGATATATCTACTAACTAATAATGGGGCAGACGAGGGCGTCTGCCGCCCACGCAACTATTCGATCTTGTCGGCCGCAATCGGTTTTAACTGCTTGCCGAAGAACTCAACCTGTTTGCGATATTCAGTAATAGTGTTCACCCGTTTGCTGGTTCCGTGTCCTTCATCGGGGAAAATCAGCGAGTCAACCACGCCGCCGCTTGCTTTGATTGCGGCAATGATCTGGCGTGCCTCGCCAACCGGAACGCGCGGGTCATTTTCGCCGTGTACGACGAGTAACGGTGTTTTAATCAAATGCGCTTTGTGGATCGGAGAAATCTCCCGCAGGAAATCGGGATCACTCAGGGGACCGTATTCCGATTCGCGCAAGGCGCGTCGGTAGGCCTTGGTGTTCTCAAGGAACGATTTGAAATTGGCGATGCCGACCACATCGACCGCCGCCGAGAACATGTCCGGATACTCTGTAATCATTCCGAGCACAACATAGCCGCCGTAAGAACCGCCACGAATGCCGATCATTCCCTGCTCGGTGTAACCCTTGCCGATCAACCATTCGACGCCAGCTTTGTAATCCATCAGGGAATGTTTGCGATTCTTGTAGTTGTCGAGGTTCATATAGTCGCGACCGTAGCCGGAGGAACCGCGCGGGTTCGGAGCCAGAACGCCATACCCGTTGAGAATCAGGTACTGGATATTACGGAGGAAATAGGGGCGGTACTGGCTCTCGGGACCGCCATGAGCGTGAACGATAAACGGAATCGGCTCACCCTCGACGTAGTTCGGTGGCAAGTACAAGAAGGCAGGGATTTCAAGATCATCAAAAGATTTGAAGTGGACCAGCTGCGGATCACTGAAAAGCTCACGATCAATGCCAGCGTAGATTGAGAAGGTCAGTTGTTCTGTATTACCCGAGCTTGGGCTGTATTTCCATACGTCCGGCGCTCGAGTGGGGGATGTGAAGGAAAAGACGCAATCACCGTTGCGATCAAAAGTCGGGAATCCGAGAATGCCGTCCAGCGGTGGAGCGGCTAACTCTCGGCCCGATTCGACTTCGCGCATTTTCATCCGTCCATAACCATCTTCGTTGGTCACAGCCGCCATATATTTGTAGTCACGAGAGAATATTAGGCCGTCAACTTCCCACTTTGTATCCAGCCAGCCATCATCGATGTATTCAACTTCTGTCGAACCAACGGTCATCTTGGCTATCCGAGAAAGGCCGTCATCATTGTTATTGCAGGTGAGCCAGATAGTTTTGCCATCAGGCATCAGGGTAGGAGAGTCGTAGATGACGTCGCCATCATCCTCGGTCAGTTTCTCAAATTCACCTGTAGTCAGGTCGAGCAGGTAGAGGTCATCATTGATATTCGAGGTGAGGTGACCAATGATCATCTTGGTGCCATCCTTGGAGATGTCACCAATGAAGTTATAGCCAGCTACAGTAGCTGTGTCGCCAAAGATTTTGTGATACTCGGCAGTAGCAATGTCCATCTCATAGATGAAGAAGTCGCGGCCGTTTTCCTCATTGGATCGGAAGTAGATGTGCTTGTCATCTTTGCCCCACGTGACAGAACCGAACTGGATATCTTCAGCGTGAGTGAGTTGCAGTACACGTCCGGTCTGGGTGTCCATCAAGAATAGTTGTGACTGCTCGGATCCTCCCGTAGAGGCTCCGATGATAGCCATCGTATTGCTGTAACCGAGAACAAAAAAGTCAATGCCGTCTTCAAACGTTGTCAATTGATAAGGCCATCCGTCGTCGGTGATGCGGTATACCTGGGAAGCTCCTGACATTGAAGCTCTGAAGTAAACATCGCGGCCATCCCAACTTAACCCGGCTGGGCTGCATCCACCAATCTGGAGAAAAGTGGCTATGTCGGGAATGTACTGTCCCTCGTTCAGTAGAGACTGAACCGGTGCCGGGGTCTCCTCGGGTGTCCGGGCTGTGCATGAGATCAGGATCGCCACCAGCATGATCGTGGTGAGAATTGTGAATAAACGACTCATCTTCATCTCCTGTCGGTACGTTAGTTTGTTTCTTATCAGGTAGACGAAGATAGGGAGAAATTGTTCGATGAGCAACACCAAAAGCCTGCATGGCCAGTCTGTCTTCAAATCTGCTATTTTCTTCCTCTAAGGCGGGCTAGAAGATGGACCTATCCTGTAGGCTGGCGATTTACGGATATGGGCTAATTTGGCAGGAAGGGATGATCAGACTGAGGGGGTCTTTTTCCCGGAGAAGCGGAAGCGTACTTGCTTATCCTCTTCATATACGACCCGCTGGTAGAATTCACAGCTATGGCATTGACAGGGTCGACCTCCGGCAGTTTGGTTGAGCCGGCAGATAGAGTCGGGAACCATCCAGCAAGCTCGACCGGCCCCGATGCCACCGTTGAGGCCATCGTATTTCATGGCTGTGGAAACCGGACACTCTCCTTTGAGGTCAACCAGGAGGCCATCCTTTTCACAGCCGCAGTTCATGAACTGCCAGCAGTTGAGTTTCGCTGACACGAAGTCTCCTTTTACTTATCCATCTCCACAATTCGCACCACCGCAGCAAAACGTGAATCCGAATGCAGATCATCAATCTCTCTATCGTTGGCTACCGATATGAATTTCTTGTAGCTCTTTCGAAGATTCTTGGTATCGTCGACAGCCAGGTAGCTCAGCATAAGATACTGGTGTGTAAGAGGGTTAATGGCATCTAGGGACCGCGCATTCTTAAAGTGCTTGATGGCTTTCTTGAATGATCCCTGTCGAAAGCGTGCCTGACCCAGTCCACTGTAGGCCTGCGCATTGCGCTTGTCCATTCGGTTAACAGTTTCGAAGTCAATAATGGCCGCACGATCTTCTCCATTGGCCAGGGATGCTAAGCCACGACCCAGCCAGGCCGGAATAGCTTTCTTATTCATATCAATGGCACGGGTGTACGCTGCTACCGAGGACGCATATGCCTTGTTGAAGCGACTGATTTCTGCAGAACGCAGAAAGTCATTATAAGCCTTGTCTTTGTTGTTCAACGAGGCATATGCCTCGCCACGGGCAAGGTAGGCTCGTGCATAACTGGGGTCGGCGTCGACTGCCTGGGTGTGATCGGAAACGGCTCGGTAGTAATCTCCGTTATGATAAGCTGTCATTCCCGAACGATAGTAATCTTCAGACGAGAAGGTCTGAACCTTGTCTTCCGAGTTCAGGGGAGTGAGTTCCACCGTGAGTTGAGCGGTCTTTCCGGGTGTAAGTTCGATATTACCCGTGACAGGTTTGTAGCCGTCCAGAGCCACTTCGTAATTGTGTCGTCCGGGTTTGAGTCTTTCAAAAGTCAGGTTGCCGGCTCCGATAACTTTTTCGCTCAAGGTTAATCGCGCCCCCTCCACATTGGCTTCCAGGGCTAGCTTGGAGTATTTAGCGGACGAGGATCGTGAACTTTTATTCTTTGACGATGTCGAACTAGTTGTTTTGGCTTTGGCAATTGTATTCCCATCGGCCGCCAGAGTCGGTGCTTCGGCTGCGATCGGTTCGGATTGTGTTGGTAACTCGTTACCAGCCAGATCGGCCATCGGTGGATGGAGAGAAATCATGGTAATCTTACCGTCGGCAACCGTGGCGTAATCGGTACCCTGCACGACACCGCCCCACACAAACTCTATAAGGTGAGTGCCGTTGGGGAGACCGTCACTGGAAAACAGACCTTCGGTATCGCTCTGAACAGACTTATTGAGTTCCGGGAAGCGAACAGTCACTTTCTGTGTTACTGGTCGTCCATCCTCATGCAATACTACGCCCACAATTCGGCCGTTTCCGCCGAGACCAATATCTGAGACGAACAGAGTGCCAATCATCACCAGTATGACCGCAAAAGCTGCCGCCATACCGCCGTACTTGAAGCGTGGGTCAATCCGCTTGGCTTTCAATTCGTAGGCTCTCGAATCAATAGTCATTTCATCACCAGCGTGGAGTTCCTGGGAACCGAGAAGCTCAATATAATTGCGGTAAAAGTAAGCGGCACCGCGTCCACGTTCCGCCATCTTTGGGGCTGGGAGTCCATCTTTGTCAGATGAGTCAGCCGAGGGAGAAGCTTCATTGTCTCGAACCGGTGGCGTGATAGGCGTATTGCCGAAAGGTTCAGAGGTTTCATTTAGTTTATCGATGATCTCGGCCTTCTCGCGGTCGCCAACATATGGATCCCCGGCATACAGGTTAGCCTCAATATTCTTGACTTCCTCGTCGCTCAGTTTCTGCAACTTGTCTGAGGGTGCTCCGGAAAGTGCCTCATCATCGGTCTGGCTGCCTGACACACTGTCTTCGGTATTGGGATTATCCGAATCAAGCGGGAGGAATGGCGATGATTGACCAATAGGGGATATCTCATCCGGTGCCTCGGTTTCCTGAGAAGGGTCCATGTCGTTTTTTGGTACGATATCTTCGTTGCTATCTTTATCTGCAGGGGCGTCGTCAGTATAGCCGACGAACTCGCGATCATCCTCGGCTGCCTCTGTTATGACAAAATCCATTGTGTCTTTGTCGTCATTGTTCGCTATGGATTCTGACATGGAGTCCAGAGTCGAGCCGCACTTGGGACATTCGGCAGCGCTATCTTTTATCTCGGTAGTACTGCACTTGGTGCATTTTTTCACGGGAATTCCTCATCAGTTGGAGCAATCGTATATTACTATTTATCGACTTTCGATTCTGATTTCTTTAGATAAAGGCTACTTACGATTCGTCAATGGAGGGAAGCAGGCGACAGATTCCTGTAGCAATTAGATCTGCATGGAATCTGCCGTTCCTGGTTCAGGACAGCGAGTCAACAGTGTGTACGGAAATCGGCAAGCCGGTCGCAAATAATGGCTTGACAGTCCCGACCAGGTATGTGTATACTTTGCAGTCATTATGGGAATGAGAAATGTCTGGTAACGTTCTTAGGAGGACACGATAGATGACAAGGCGCGCTAACTGGCTGTTACTTACTACCTTAACTATTATTGGGGCAGGTCTTTATGTTGGCTGTTCCCAGCCGGACGACCTTCTGAGTCCAATCAGCAGGACGAGCCTGACGCTTTCAGCGCAGATGTTGCCGGATTGCCCCGAATCTATGAACTATGAACTTTGGGTTGTCGATGATGGTAATTATCTGTCATTGGGCAAATTTGGCTACAGTTTTGCAGCCAATAAATTCCTTGATGAAGTCGGGATACCTCGTGGGACCGGGGCGGAGTTTATCATGGAAGGAGATCTGCTTGATTACGATTCCATCTGTATTTCGGTCGAAGCCATTCCTGATGATGATGAACTGACTCCGGGTTCTCTGATGTTGGTCGATGCGGTTACCATCCCGAGCGATGATCTGATTGAATTGGTTTTCCCGTATTCTGATGATTCGCTATGGTATGCTACCTGTCGTTATAATATGCAGACCATGTCGGACACTGCCCGGGGTGCTAATACCGGAGCCGGTCTGTGGCTGGCCAGTTACCAGACGAGGACGCGCCTACTGCAGGACACGGTCACTTTCGATAGTTTCGTTATTGACTCATCCTACATCGACATCACTGACCCGGACACTACTATCGTCGTAGGTTTCGTTAGCATAGGTATTGTTACTGATACGATTATGTTCGGTCTCGACTGGTATGAGCACACTGGTCTTCAGTACGAAATTGTGACGGAGACACATCTCCGTGATCCAGCAGGGAGTACCCTTGTTACCGAAGTTCTCTTCTACCTTGATACTCTGCCGTCGATCGCGATTACCTTTGACGCTTTCACACAGGATGATTTCGATCTTCCCGATTATAGTGCCTTTGGCTGGCACTATAAGATTTGGGCAGTTGCCCCGACGGTGTTAGGTCAAGGTTTCAGTGTTGGTCAATTCACGCTTCCCGCCTGGGCTAATAGAGAAGGTGGCCTTGATCGCATCCTTGGCTACGATGGAGGTATGATTTCAGCTGGTACATTTACTGATGTTACTACCGCTGATGATGATTCAGCCCATTGGGCAATATTTAGTAACGACTATCCCCCTTCAGATCCGGCGCTGTTGCCATATGTAAGCTATGCTCGTGTTCCGAGTTTCCCTGGTGATGAGTTCTTCAATGTCCCAGCACAGGGAGGTGGTACCGGCATGTTGGATCTACTTCAGGATGGCGGCGAAGGGACAGTGTTTATTTCGTTGGAACCGGACAACTTCGTGACAGATACCACGAACTTCCCGCTGATTCCATTTATACGGAGATTTCCGCAGACACCGCCCTCACTGGACGATGTTCAGCAGGAGACAATGGACAATCTCACTCACACCAATGATCCTTACTGGGGTTTCCCGAAGGTATCAGTTGAGGTTCAACGCTACTAATCTTTTGAAGTTTGCTAACTAATGGGCCGGCATAGTGTTATGCCGGCCTTTTCTAATTGGTGTAAGTGCCGTTCACAGGCAAAATTCGCTTGCGCTTTATTTCACAAGCACTATATTCTGGGCTGAATTTTTAGTGGAAACAGTATGCTGATATATATGCGTAACTCAAACTCAATTATACATCTGTAACGGGGAGAAGTTGTCGATGGACACTGGTCTATTATCTGTTGTCATCGGTATCGTCGGGATGATTTTTGCCATCGGGTTGTTCTTCTGGATCAGAAGCAAACCCGCCGGCAATGACCTCATGCAAGAGATTTCCGAGGTCATCCACGATGGTTCCATGGTATTCCTGAAACGCGAGTATTCAATACTCGTGATTTTCATTCTCGTAGTATTTGGCCTCCTGTACTGGAAGGTCGATCCGAGCACTACGGCGTTTGCCTTCCTGGGCGGTGCTGGTTGTTCCATGCTGGCTGGTTTCATTGGTATGAAGGCAGCCACGCGTGCTAACGTTCGTACCTGTGCGGCGGCCAAAGATTTTGGTGAGTCGGCGGCTTTGTCGATTGCCTTCTCCGGAGGCGCGGTGATGGGTATGACGGTTGCCTCGCTGGGTCTCATTGGCGTGGGTGTTATGTTCTATCTGTTCGGTAATCCCGCCGATGCCAAGATCATCAATGGATTCGCTATGGGTGCTTCGTCCATTGCTCTGTTTGCCAGGGTGGGTGGAGGTATCTACACCAAGGCGGCCGATGTCGGTGCTGATCTGGTTGGTAAAGTAGAAGCCGGTATCCCTGAAGACGATCCGCGCAACCCGGCTGTTATTGCCGACAACGTTGGCGACAACGTGGGTGACACGGCTGGTATGGGTGCCGATCTTTTCGAGTCCTACGTGGGTTCCATCATCGCCACGATCGCTATTGCGGCTACAATCACCGGCCTTCCCGGAACGATCGCTGCTGAGATAGCCAATCATCGCGAGGCCTATATGCAGTTGCCTTTGATGATTGTTGCTTTCGGTGCTCTGGCTTCAATACTGGGTGTGCTTTCCGTTCGACTTTTTTCGAGTATGAATCCGGCTGCAACGCTGCGGTTGGTGACGTATGTAGGGGCAGCCGCTATGCTGGTGGCGGCCTGGTTTATTATTGATTACCTGAGTATTGATCGCAATGTGTTCTGGGCCATCATCGGTGGTAATGTCGCCGGTATTATTCTTGGTTTATTGACCGAATACTATACTGCTGCAGCTCCAGTACGCAAGATCGCTAATGCATCCAATACCGGCGCGGCTACCAATATTATCAACGGTCTGGCCGTTGGTATGGAATCCTGCCTGCTGCCGGTCATCGTCATTTGCGCTGCCATCTATACTGGTTACAGCTTTGCAGGTCTGTACGGCATCGGCATTGCCGGCGTCGGCATGTTGGGTACAATCGGTGTCACGATGTCGGTCGACGCTTATGGTCCGATCGCTGATAACGCCGGTGGTATTTCTGAAATGTCAGGTCTGGGACCTGATGTTCGTAAGATCACCGATCATCTGGATGCGTTGGGTAATACCACAGCCGCTATCGGCAAGGGTTTCGCCATTGGTTCTGCGGCCCTGACCGCGTTGGCGCTGTTCTCTGCCTACTCGGCGGCGGTGGGTCTGAAATCCATCAATATACTCGAAGTGCATGTGGTACTGGGCTTCTTCATTGGCGGTGTTCTGCCGTTCTTTGTGGCTTCTTTGACTATGACGGCAGTTGGTAAGGCTGCAGCAAGAATGGTCGAGGAAGTACGCCGTCAGTTCCGCGAGATCAAGGGGCTGATGGAAGGCACTGCCAAGCCGGATACCAAGACCTGTGTAGATATCGCAACTACCGGTGCTTTGCAGCAAATGGTTTTACCTGGTCTCACAGCTATTCTGAGTCCGATCATCGTAGGATTGGTCTTCGGTGAAAATGGTGCTGAGGCTCTGGGCGGTTTCCTGGCCGGAGCGACAATGTCCGGTGTGATGATGGCCCTAATGATGGCCAATGCCGGTGGTGCCTGGGACAATGCCAAGAAGATGATCGAAGCCGGTGCGCACGGTGGCAAGGGTTCTGATGCCCACAAAGCGGCCGTGGTTGGCGATACCGTTGGTGATCCTTTTAAGGACACCTCTGGACCTTCGATGAATATTCTCATTAAGTTGATGGCCATTGTTTCACTGGTCGTGGGACCGGCCCTGTTTAACTAGACCATTATAGCACTTGCTGCTATAGATCAGGGAAGCTATCTTATTTAAGATAGCTTCCTTTTTTTTGTACTATGTGAATACTTATGGAACAACTGGAGTAGTCTGTATATCGAATCCGCAGTATCGTTGTGACGTGAATATGTTCGTTCCAGAGTGAAACATTTGTCTTGAGAACTCGTTAATGCAAACCATAAGGAGTAGTCGATGGATCAAGTAGACATAACTCAGACGCCATCCCCGAACGAGAAGGGTGGGCTCTCTTTTCGGGGACTTATCGAGGTTTTTTATCAACCGACATCGTTTTTCGAGGAACTTAAGGACAGCCCTAAAGTACTCGTTCCATATTTGGCTCTGGCAGTAGTTTGTGGTCTCTTCTTCTATCTTGCAACTGACTTCATTGTAGCAATGCAGATGGAGCTGCCAGAGGTACAGGAAGCGATGGAAGCCCAGCGCATCCCGCTTGAACAGATGAAAACGATAATGTGGTACCAAACGGGTATAGGAGGAATAATCGCACTCCTCCTGGCACCTCTCCTGATAGCCGGGTTGGGACTATTTTGGAATAATTTTGTATTTGGACTCAAATCTTCGTTTAAACAGGTTCTTTCACTCGTTCTCTACGGAGAGTTCCTGTATATGATTGGGGCAATGGTCCATGTACCAATCATGTTCGCCAAGGATACAATTATGGTGACATTTTCTCCTGCGGTTCTTGTAGCAGACCAGGGAATGACATCGATATGGTTTGTTTTGTTAGATAAGTTCAGCGTCTTTCACATTTGGGAAATAGTTGTGGTTGGAATCGGATTATCGGTTTTATGTGAGGTTCCGCGCAACAAAGGATACCTGTTAGCGGTCTTATCTGTCGGGGGGTTGAGTGTATTGCATGTGATTACTACGGGAATAGGAATGTTGTTCAGATAGAGGAGTTCTTTGATGAAATCAGTTGCCTGTGTCCTCACGTTGTTGTTTTGTCTGTCGATCGTTGGCTCGGTCGCGGCCACTGAAGTCCTGACGCTTGATGATTGCATAGAAGTGGCTTTGCAGAAAAGGTCTTCGATTATCGTTGCCAGAGGGAATGAAAGTCTGGCTGGTGCCAACAAGCGCGCCGCTCTGGGAGCTTTCCTGCCGCGATTGGAAGCCAGTTACAACTATTCTGAAGGCAAGACTACGGACATCAAGCCTGATGCCACTGTTCTTGACTCCATGGTTCCGTATGTAGACACCATTGAGATTAATGGTGTGGTGTACGAAGGTGTCGGCGTTCGACCGTACTATCACACAGAAGCAGCAGCTGACCAGAATCGCTCCAACAAAAGTCTCAGCTTCTCGGCCAACATGACGTTGTTTAATCTCTCGAACTGGTTTAATCTTGCGGGATCCAAGGCTGACTATGCCAGGGCAAGGCTGGATGTCCTTGGTTCCGAGCAAGACCTGATCAAGGCTGTGAAGGTATCATATTACTATTACCTGGCGGCTGTAGAAAACATTGCTGTTCAGAAAGAGGCGGTGGCCAGGAGCGAGGAACAGTTGAAACTGATCAACTCCAAGTATGAACTCGGATCGGCGTCACTCTCAGATGTGCTCAAGCAAAAAGTCCAGTTCGGCAACGATCGTCTGGCGTTATTGGCGGCATTGAACGCGGTCACTAGTGGTAGAGCGAGTCTGGCTTACACGGTTGGACTTGATCCCAATGGGGAATACGAGTTCTCGACCGAGTTTGCTCGACGTGAATACACCGGAACTCTCGAAGAGGCGATGGCCTTTGGTCTGGACCACAAACCAAGCCTTTTGGCTGCACGGAAGAGTGTTGACGCATCTCGGTACGCGGTCCGTTCCCGCTATTCTGAGTATCTGCCAACTCTAGGTGGCTGGGCCAGCATCAGCTTTGCCGACGGTACTCAGGGTGACACCGCCACATATAATTTCTCGAGCCGAAGTTCGACGATTGGATTCCAGGTAAGATGGAACATCTTTGATGGATTCAATCGTGAGAGAAACCTAACTTCGGCCAGGATAGGTCTTAATAATTCCCGTGCCCGCTTGGCTGACACTCGAAACTTGACTGCCGAGAGAATCAAGACCGCTTATCTTGATATTGAACGCCTTAAAGAGAAGAAAAAGGTTTCACAGGAGACTGTCGATGCGGCTACCGAAGATCACAAGATCACTCAGGAAAAATACAATCTCGGGGCGGCAACGATTCTCGATTTACTCGATTCGCAAGTCTCTCTCAGGCAGGCACAAGTATCGCTTATACAAGCGGATTTCAATTTGAATCTGGCCATAGCGGAACTTGAAAACGCTATGGGAAAAATGTAGATCAATTACACGTGTGAATTCAAGGGATCGATAGAATGCAGAAAAAGAAGAAAAAACTATTATTGATTATCGGTGGAGTTGTTGCTGTCGCGGCAATAGTGATTGCTAATCTTATGATGGATACCAGCAAATCCACTAAGGTGAATGCTGAAGAAGCGAAACTTCGCGAACTTACGGAGACGGTGTCGGCTTCCGGCCGTATCCAGCCGCAGACGAAGGTTGATATTACTTCGGAGATCAATGGCGAAATCGTCGGGCTGTTCGTGCGGGAAGGTGATCACGTCGAGGCTGGTGATTTGCTGGTAGTTCTTGATACGGTCCAATTGCGTTCCGATGCCGATCAGGCTCGTTACGCGGTCAACGAGGTTGCTGCTCGTTTGGGCGGTGCCGGTTCTACTCTGGAGCAAGCCCAGGAGGAGTATGACCGTCAGCAAAAGCTGTTTGATAAGAATCATGCAACTGAGATAGAATACAAGAATGCCAAGTATTCTTTTCTGAATGCGAAGGCGGCCCATCAGGCGACAAAGGCTCAATCACAGCAATCGCAGGCACGCTACGAGAAGTCACTTGATAATTTGAGCAAGGCTAAAGTGGTGGCACCTATGCCGGGAATCATCACTTTCCTCGACTGCGAAGTAGGGGAGATTGCGGCCGCCCAGTCGGCATTCTCTCAAGGTCGTACGCTTATGACCATTTCCAACCTTGATGTATATGAGGTCGAGGTTGAAGTAGATGAAACCGAGGTTACCAAGGTTGAGTTGGGTCAGGCCAGCGAGATTGAAGTTGATGCTTTTCCAGATACGACTTTTGTAGGTGAAGTGGTCGAAATCGGGAATACCGCTATACTGGCATCGAGTGGGCAGAGTCAGTCGACTAATTTCCGTGTCAAAGTCATATTCATGGACCAGAATGAGAAAATCCGTCCCGGTATGTCGGCCACTGTGGATATTACCACCAACCTGGCTGCCGATGTCCTGAGCATTCCGTATAGCGCGGTTGTCATGCGCTCGCTCGATCTTGATTCTCTCGAACGGGCACACCTCGGGGAAACTGAGGAAGCCGAGGAGGTCGAGGAGAGCGAATCGGGCGGACTACAAGCCGCAGCGTCGGACGACACGGATACAGCGATTGTCGAGGAAGATGAAGATAAGAAGCGAGAAGATATTAAGGGGACGTTTGTTATTCGTGACGGCGAGGTTCAGTTCATTCGTATTGAAACCGGTATCGCGGATCAGAAATACATTGAGGTTATCTCCGGTCTTGAAGTTGAGGACTCGGTTGTGTCCGGACCCTATCGGGTACTGCGCTCGATAAAGGACGGCGACGTGGTGGAGATGATAGAACGCGAAAGCGAGAGTGAGTAGTTGTGACGCTGATAAAAACCAAAGACTTGTGGAAGACCTATGAGATGGGGGCTGAGAAGGTGCATGCCTTGCGGGGTGTAACAATAGACATTCAGAAGGGTGAGTACGTAGCTATTATGGGACCCTCGGGATCTGGCAAATCCACGCTTATGAATCTGATTGGTTGTCTGGATACACCATCTCAAGGGGGATACAGTCTCAATGATCGCGAAGTCAGTTCGATGAACGACGATGAACTGGCCAGTATTCGCAACCGCGAGATCGGCTTCGTGTTCCAGACCTTCAATCTGTTGCCACGAGCGACTTCCTTGCATAATGTGGAGCTACCCCTGATTTATAGTGGAGCAGCGGCTGATCATCGGCGAGAAATGGCTGAACTGGCACTGAGCAAAGTGGATCTGACTGATCGTATGCTGCACAAGCCAAGTGAGCTATCGGGTGGTCAGCGCCAGCGAGTAGCCATTGCCCGGGCGCTGGTCAACAACCCATCTCTGTTGCTGGCCGATGAGCCGACTGGCAACCTTGACAGCAAGACCTCAGTCGATATCATGAGGCTCTTTGATGATCTTCATAGTCAGGGTAATACCATCATCGTTGTGACCCATGAGCGGGATATTGCCCGTCATGCCCACCGGGTGTTGTCGATCCTTGACGGTGGAATTGACAGCGATGAAATCGTTCCCGAAGACGAACGCCAGGCCTATCAGGGATGATCGCCGCTACGTTGGTCAAACTCTCAGTAGCCTCCTTGTGGGCTAATAAGCTGCGATCTTCACTGACGTTACTGGGCGTGATCATTGGTGTCACGTCCGTTATGACGATTATCTCCGCTCTTGAAGGAATGATGGAGGGTATTAAGGCTCAGATCGACCGCATGGGACCAGCTACTTTTGTCGTGGCAAAGTTTGGAATTATTACATCCGAAGAAGCGTATTTTGAGGCTCTCAAAAGAAAATCAATTGGGCTGGATGCTGTTAAATATATTGAGGATGGATGCGACTTGTGCGAGAATGTCTGCCCGCGTGCATTCGGACGAGCCAACATCAAGTACGGATCACAGACATTGCGAAGGGTACGGGTTGGTGCTTCGACTTCCAGTTATATTGATATTGTAGACATCGAAGTCGGGCAGGGGAGATACCATTCGCAGGAAGATGATACCTACCGGCGCCAGGTGGCGTTCATTGGTCATACTCTGCGCGAAGAGCTGTTTCCGGGCCTCGATCCTCTGGGTCGAGATATCAGGATCGACGGAGCAAGGTACAGGGTCATCGGCGTAGCCAAGGAGCTGGGGTCGACTTTTGGAAACAATCGAGACAATTTTGTTATTGTTCCGTTTTCGACCTTTATCAAGCAGTTTGGTGAACCGGGGGACAACATGAATATCACGATCAAAGCCGCATCGGTTGCTCAGCTACCGGAGGCCATGGATCAAGTACGGCTGGTATTGCGATCAAAGCGTCACGTTCCCTACGACAAGCCAGACGATTTCTCCCTGGTTACGGCTGAGAACGTGTTGGATATGGTCAATTCGGTGACGGCGATATTCAGAACTGGTCTGGTTGGAATATCATCGATCTCGTTGGTTGTGGGCGGTATTGTTGTCATGAATATCATGATGGTCTCGGTTACTGAACGTACACGCGAAATAGGCATCCGGAAGTCAGTGGGAGCGAAACGGAAGCATATCCTTCTCCAGTTCTTGTACGAAGCCATGCTGGTCACTATGTCAGGAGGACTGGTTGGGATTGTGCTGGGCTACATAATTGCGAAGGTATTGGTGGGTATGATCGACATGGAGATATCACCATCGACGGTGGCTATTATTGCCGGCCTGTCCATCTCGACTGGTACCGGGTTAGTGTTTGGTATTTACCCGGCGATGAAGGCGGCTAAGCTCGATCCAATTAAGGCATTAAGTTATGAATAGGCAGACGAGATGATTCTGACCCCGATAGAAATCAGAGATGCAATAGCGATGGCGTTGTCGTCGGTTCGGGCCAATAAGATGCGAGCCGGTTTGACGATTCTGGGCGTTATGATTGGTGTGGCGTCGGTTATTTCACTGGCGTCGATTATTGACGGCTTGGATGGGGCGATGGATGAGGAGATCGATGCGCTGGGGTCAAATTCCATCTTTATCACTCGATATGCTTTTGATGTTGATCGGAGTAAACTCAGTGATGACGATCGCAACCGACCACCGATTTCTTCCGGCGAGGCCAGAATCATTCAGGAACAGTGCCCAAGTGTGGATGGGGTCTCACCACAGAACTATTACTTTGCACCCGGTGGCAATGAAGTTAAATACAAAAATCGCAAAGGGAATCGCCCGAATCTGATGGGAACCTGGCCAGCCTATCTCAAAGTCAACAACCTTGGGATGGAACAGGGGCGGTTCTTGACGGCTTTAGATGAACAGAGCCGCGCGATGGTCTGTGTGATCGGACACAATCTGGCCGAGATGCTCTTTGAATCGGAGTCGCCGATAGACAAAATCATCCGGGTCAATGGCAACCGGTTTCAGGTGGTGGGCGTATTTGAAGAAAAGGAATCGAACTTCGACAACGACAACGAGAACAACCAGGTGACAATGCCGTTGTCCACTTTTGAGAAGATCCATCCCTGGGAGGAAGAGTTGTTCCTCATGGCACGAGCCGAAAGCAATGAACTGATTGACCAGGCTGAAGAGGAGATTATCGGAGCGCTACGCGTCTACCGCCAGGTTCCGTTCAATAAGGGTAACAACTTCGCGCTCTCGACTCAGGAGAGTTTCAAGGACTACATCGCCAATATCACCCAATACATCTACCTGGCTATGATCACCATTACGTCGGTTGGGCTGATGGTCGGCGGTATCGGAGTAATGAACATCATGCTGGTATCAGTAACCGAACGCACGCGCGAGATAGGAGTGCGCAAGGCTATAGGTGCCAAGCGAGCTAATATCATTCTGCAATTCCTGACCGAGGCTGTGACCCTGACCGGCGCTGGGGGAACAATCGGCATTGTGTTCGGAGCCGGGGCAGGGCTGGCAGTCAATGCTTTGTTGGGTTTCCCTCTTGCATTGTCCGCTTTCTGGATACTGATCGGATTCACTGTATCGGTTTCGGTAGGCCTGATTTCTGGTATCTATCCCGCCTACAAGGCAGCCGCCCTCGATCCGATTGAGTCTCTCCGGTACGAGTAACCTTTCCCGGACGAGCATGTCTTCACGCTCGTCGTCCTGAGCGGATTCGAAGGGCGACCGTAATCCATCGATACTTTCTGTTTGCCTTTCTCATCGTCCGCGTCCTAACTTGAGGCATGTCAATTGGACGTATAATTCTGGTTGTAATTGATGGCTGTGGTGTGGGTGCGATGCCTGATGCTGCGGACTATGGTGATGCCGGAACCGCAACCATTCCCCACACAGCACAAGCTGCCAGCGGACTCAATATGCCGTATGCGCAGCGTCTCGGACTGGGCAACATCGTGGCAATAGAGGGTGTCCCACAGCATGATAAGCCAACCGGATGCTATGGCAAGATGGCTGCCAGGTCTCCCGGCAAGGATTCTACCAGTGGTCACTGGGAGATCACCGGGTTAATTCTGGACCAACCGTTTCCAACCTATCCCAATGGTTTCCCGAGGGAGCTCGTGGCGGAGTTTGAACGCCTGTCTGGTGTAGAGACAATCGGCAATATCACCGCGTCAGGTACTGAGATCATCGAGCGATTCGGCCCTGAACATTTGAAGACCGGCGCGATCATTTTGTACACCTCCGCCGATTCAGTGTGGCAACTGGCGGCGCACGAGGGCGTATATCCGCTCGAACGACAGTACGAGTTATGTCGTATTGCACGCGAGTTACTTTCCGGCGAGCATGCTGTGGGGCGGGTTATCGCGCGACCGTTTGTTGGGTCACCCGGTAGTTTTGAACGAACAACCGGAAGGCGCGATTTCTCATTGACGCCATTTGCGGATACGATTCTCGACCTCATGAATAAAAACGGACTTAAGGTTCAGGCTATTGGGAAAACATGGGACCTTCTGGCCAAGCGAGGGTTCCAATCCCATGTCAAGACAGTTTCCAACGACGAGGGGATGAAGGGCATAATCAAGTTTGCCAGAGATGACAGACAACACGATATGGCTTTTGCTAACCTCGTTGATTTTGATATGCTCTGGGGGCATCGCCGTGATGAAAATGGTTTCGCACGGGCGTTGGAGGATTTCGATCAGGGTCTTGGTTCGTTACTTGAAACGATGCGGGACGATGACCTCGTGATAATTACTGCCGATCATGGCTGTGATCCCACATTTGACAGACATACGGATCACACGCGAGAGTATGTGCCATTGCTTGTCTACGGACATGGCACGGCCGCTGGAGTGAATCTCGGGACGAGGGCATCCTTTGTTGATGTTGCCTGCACTATTGCGGAGATTTTCGGACTCAAACATAAGTTTGGCGGCGCGTCATTTCTTAAACAAATCACAGGGGAACAACAATGACGTCAGACGATATACTTAAGAATCTCAATCGTCGATTCGATCATGCGCTACTCAGGTCTGATGCCACCGAGAAGGATATAGTGGCTATGTGTGCTGAGGCGAGGGAACACGATTTCTATTCTGTCGCTGTCAATCCTTGTTGGGCAGGGTTAGCTCACGAAGCTCTTGCCGGGAGCGAGGTCAAAGTGCTTGGGGTAAGTGGATTTCCTCTTGGCGCGAGCCGTACGGATTTGAAAATTGAGGAAGCTATCCGAGGTGTCAGAGATGGTGCTGAGGATATTGATATGGTCGCCAATATCGGGTGGCTGGCTGATGACCGGTACAGCAGTGCGGAGCAGGAGATCAAGGCGGTCCGTGATGCACTGCCGTTTAGCATAGTACTGAAAGTCATCATTGAGGCCGGGATGCTTACGATCCAACAGCAGGTTGATGCCACTCGATCCGTGGTCAACGGTGGAGCGCAGTTCGTGAAAACTTGTACTGGTTTCTTCGGCGGAGCAACGGTGCCACAAGTACAGACTCTGGTCGGGGCGGCCGCTGGCGATATCGAAGTGAAGGCTTCGGGAGGAATAAAAACGCTCGATCAGTGTCGGTCGCTACTGGAGGTTGGAGCTACTCGTCTGGGGAGTTCAGCTTCGGTGGCCATAATGGCGGAACTAAGCCGGTCATGAATGACTTATATGGAGAATTGCATTAATCTATATCGTGGCTACGGCTGTCACAGGTACAGTGGAAAGTGTTGTGAACAACAATGGAACAGGAGATCGTTATTGATGCAGAAGATGCTCGTTGTGATAGTGGTTGCCTCTGCCTTATTAGCGATTGCCGGTTGTAAGTCGCCTGCGATGGTCGCTCACAGGGCAACATTGCCGATACATGTCGATGGACACATGGACGATTGGGCTGATATTCCGGTGATCTACAACAGTGAGGAGGGCTACACTATAGGGC